>JBGQIR010000138.1:0-5484 GCA_041498535.1 Methylomirabilis sp. (SeqCode) | reverse complement strand
TCATCGATCTCCCCATATGCCTCGACTCGAAGCGCCGATTTCAGCACCCTGGCCCCGCCGATCAGTCCGGTCTCACCCTTGTCGCCCGTCTTGGTGTAGATCTTCATGGAGCGTTGTCTCCACGCTCGATGCTAAAGTAAGAAGGGTTATTTTCGCTTGTAGAATGGGAGCGGAACGATTTCGGCGGAGCTGGTCCCTTTCTGCGTCTGGAGGTGCAGGATGGTCCCAGGCGCCATCCGTTCGCGGCGGACGTAGCCCATGGCAATCGGGCGGTCCAGTATGGGTGAATGGACCGCACTGGTGAGCCGGCCGACCTCTCGCTGCTCATGGAGGAGCGCAGCGCCGACTTCGGGCGCCTCGCCGCCTTCGAGGAGCAGGCCGACCAGATGCCAATTGACATGCCCCCGGTGGGCGGTCCGCGCCACCGTCTCCTGGCCGATGTAACACCCCTTGGAGAAGCTGGCGGCCCGCTCCAACCCCGCCTCCTGAAGGAGATTGGTCTCGTCCATATCCAGGCCGTACCAGGGAATGCCGGCCTCGATCCTGAGGATGTTAAAGGCCTCCATTCCGACCGGCTGCAGTTGCAGGTCGCGGCCCGCCTGCAGCAGTGCCCGCCAGGCTCCACCGACCGCCGAGAGAGGCACAACCAGGACGAATCCCTCCTCGCCGGTTTCGCTGGCCCGGATCACCTGGACAGGTATCCCGTCGATGATAGCCCTGAGATGCTGGTATTCCGCAAGGCTTTTCACCTCCCCAATCTCCAGCGCGGTGAGTAGCTCGACACTGGCCGGGCCCTGCAGTGCGACCATGGTGAACTCCCCGCTCCGGTCTCGGATCTCCACCTGGTCACCGATCAGGTGCCGCTCCAGGACGTCGCGCACTTTCGGGATCAGTTCCTCATGCAGATCGAGCCAATACGCATCGGCAAGCGCGTAGATCCGCATGTCGGCCAGCAGCTTGCCATGTTGGGTCAACATTGCCGTGTACTGCGCGGACCCGAGCTTCAGAGATTTCACATCATTTGTGACCATCCCGTTCAAGAAGCGAGTGCGGTCTTTGCCTGTGAGTTCCAGAATGCCGCGGTAGGAGAGATCGATCAGCCCCACGCTGTCGCGGACAGCACGATGCTCAAGGGTAGGATCGGAGAATCGAGCGGGTAGCTCCCAGCCGAACCACTCTCCGAACACGACTCCCGCCGCGAGTTCGGTACCGTACAGTGGACTTCGCTTGCCCATCTGACGCCTTTCGTTTCCCCTCACCTTTAATCTCTCCCCCAATGGGGGAGAGGGGCGGGGTGAGGAGGGTCAGCGATGAAATAGCGCGGCTATTCTTATGTTAGATCAGTGAGGCAAAACACCTGGCTGTGTTTCATTATAACCGAATACAAAGGCGGGACAAAGGGGTTCTTCACCCAGCAGGCTTGGTAGGCAGTGCAGGGATCCACAGGCGGGCAGACGGATTGCGGATGTCGGGCTGGGGATCTGTAGGGGCGCTGCTTGCTGCGCCCAGAGGCAGGGCAAGCCCTTCGGCGGGCTCAGGACAGGCCCTGCCCCTACACACTTAAGCGCTGGTGCTTCGGGCTACCCCTGGAGGCTCTGGAGTTGCTCCAGTGACGCGTTATCTTCAGGATCGAGATCCAGCGCCACCATGAACTCGCCGATGGCCAGATCGCGGATTCCAAGCCGCTTGTAGGCGAGCCCCAGATGGAAATGAGAGGCGGCATCATTCGGGCTCTCCGACACCACCTGCGAAAACTCGCTGATCGCTTCGTGCCACATCCGCTTCCGCTCATACAGGATCCCAAGGTGGTAATGGCAGATGATATGAGTAGGATCGGCCGCCAGGACCTTCCGGAAGCTCTGTATGGCCAAGTCCAGCTTGCCCAAATGGAAGTAGGATCTGGCCATCCGATAGCAGGCGCCAGGGTTCTCAGGGTCCAACGCCAGGACCTTTTGGGAGGCTTCGATTGCGGCGCCGAACATGCATCGACCGTAATACCAAAGGCCGAGTTGAAAGTGGGCATCGACGTGCTTCGGATCCAGAATGATCACCCGCTGCAGCTCCGCGATCGCTTCCTTCACCCGCCTCGCATGATAATACCCAAGCGCAAGTTGGTACCTCGCCTCGACGTTCCTGGGATCTTGCTCAACGGTCTTGCGGCATGCCTCAATGGCCTCCTCAGTCATCCTGTACTGCATGGTCACCTCCTCCATCGGCACAATAAGTACTGTGGGGTTGCGCCATTCTAATCCCGGCCTTCAAAGGTGGTCAAGTGTCTTTCGACGGGGGCCACGTGATGTGAGAGGACGGGGGCAGGCTCTCGATCCTCGTGAGAAGCACCCGATGGGGATAGGGGATCTCGATCCCCTCCTTGTCGAAGGCGACCTTGATCCGCTTTCTCAGCTCCCGCGCCACCTCCCATTGCTTCTGAGGTAGGGTCTTCACGAGCACCTGGATGGTGACTTGGGACTCGCCGAGCGCCTCGATCCCGAGGACTTCAGGAGGCTCCAGGATCATCGCGCCCATTCGCCCATCCGCGGCCAGCTCTTGTCCCGTCCGCTTCAGCACGCCGACAACCCGATCGATGTCCTCGCGGTACGTCACGCCGATGTTCAGGGCAACCCGTGACCACTCCTTCGTCAGGTTCGAGACGACCTTGAGCTCGCTGTTCGGAATAAAATGCACTGCGCCGCTGTTGACATCCCGAAGGACCGTCACGCGCAGGTTGAGCCGTTCGACATGGCCGCTGATCTCACCAGTTTTGATGACGTCACCAACAGCGAATTGCCCCTCCAGAATGATAAAGAATCCACCGATTACATCCTTGATCAGGCTTTGGGCCCCGAAGCCGATGGCCAACCCTACGACGCCAGCGCCGGCGATGATGGGAGTGATGTCCAGCCCGAATTCCCGAAGACCCATCATCGTGGCAATGATAACGATCGCCGTCGTCCCGACCGTCTTGACGATGCCGGCCAGCGTCAGGGCGCGCTTTTCCCGCTCGCCGACTCTGCCGGCTCCTCCCTCTATGACGGTTCGGACCACACGATCTGCGGCCAACTTGAGGAGGTGGACCAGGACCAGGCTCCCCACGGCGATGATCGCCAGGCGGAGGCCGCCGGTCCTAAGCCAGCGCAGGATCTCTTCGAATGCGACAGTGTTCATCTAATAAAACAGCTCACCCGGCTTGGACACTGACCGCGGCTATCCACTCTTGGCCGGGCTCGAGGCGGATCTCCCAGGTCGGCATGGCGGCCACCGCCTGCACTGTTTGGTCGTATCCTTGCTCTGACTGCGACAGTGTCGCCACCAAGTGACCGTACAGCGTCGCTGGATGGCTGAGACTCACGGTCAGGCGATGGTGCGCCTCCTGGGCAGGCAATGTGAAACGCTCGACTCCGGCTGCCGTGATGGGCTGATCAAGAGACATATCCCGGTTGCCGATAGTAACCTGAGAATGGCCGAAAGCGATGCCCGGAAGGAAGAAGTTCAACTCAACGCCGAAGCGCTCGACCAGCGGACCTCTCCCTTGATTCAGCATCCGATAGGACACTGTAAGGCGCCGCTCCTCTGTAAAGGCATACTCTTTCTGTAGCTGGAGCGGATGCCCCTCATCGGAATCGGTGCGGACGTGTCCCGATCGATCGAGGGCGACGCCGCAGGAGGTCGGCCGCCACCCCCACTCTCCGTCGGCGAAATCTGCTCGCTCATCCAGGCGGCCCGCCGCCCAAGAAGAAATGGGATGCGGTTCCACAAAGAAATGATCGAGGAAGCTGGCGCGCTCCCAGAGATCGTAGGCCAAAGCGTTCGCCAGATCGACCGGCGCTTGCCGCTGGAGGTGGTGGATGCCGGGTATACCTGCCTCGGGCTCCCTGCCTGGCTGGGCTGCGGCGTGCCGGATGGCGTCGTGATAGGCTTCTGGCCGGCGGGTGAGGGTATTGAGGAAGTTGACCTCCCCCGCGAAATCGGTCCACTCGACCAACCGGCCGCCTCTGTGCGGCTGCACCTGAGCCGAAAAACTCCTACCGTGCACCCAGACCTCTGGCCACCCGTCACAGTCGAGATCTGCCGCCTCGACCCCTAGCCTCTGGCGACGTCGGATCAAGGCCTCGGCCCGCGCCAAGTGGCGCCAGATCTCGTGTCTGAGGGGTGGCAGATAAAGCCCCCCGAATATCCCGTGCCAGTACGCATCATTGCACTGGGCGGCAAGGAGTTCCTTCCGCGCCCGACTCACCCGTCGTCTGGCGGGAAGCAGACGGCCAAGCGCCAAGCCCTTCTTATGCGCCCGGTTGGCCTCGGGGTATCGGACAAGGAAGTGCTTCCAATGGCCGCCTCGTGTGTGGGCCGCGAACCGGTCGGCATCGGAGCCGAGCCGGGCCCTGAGATCCGCTAGCCGCCTCGTCCCCTCAGGGCCGAGGGTCCACTCCTCCATCTCCATATATGAGCTGGTCGGCAGGTAGCAGAGTCCCGCAGGGTGAACCTCCTCCAATGCCTCGGCGGCCGTCTGAGATATAAGCCAATCCGATGACCCCTCGAGCAGGTCCAGGAACCCTTTTAGCCACCCGCCCTCATAGACCCACTTGAAGGTCCCCGGCCAGCCACCGAACTTTTCGCCGTCGTCGGCGGCGATGGCCAGACGCCCGCCTGCCGCCGCGATCCAGCGCAGGTGGGCCTCGATATCGGGTGCCGGTCGAAAGGGGACCAGGTACCTCAGGGCCTTATCGATCGGAAAGACCGCGACGGTCCGCCCATCCGCCTCGGTGAGGAAGTAGTCATGTAATGTATCGGCTGCAAACCCGGAGGCCAGGAAGGCTCGATCGTCCATGAAGACGTAGGAGACCTGCGCGTCGGCGAGCGCCGGTATGATCGCCGAGTCCCAGGCGCGCTCCGTCAGCCACAGGCCCCGCGGGCGCACGCCGAAGCGGGATCGGAGACGCTCGGCCATCAGGGTGATCTGGGCGACTCTGTCGTCGTGGGGAATCGCGGCCAGTATCGGCTCGTATAGCCCTCCCAGTAAGAGTTCCACCTGGCCGCGCTGGACTAACTCGCCGACAAGATCGAGGTAGTCATGCGCCCGATGCTCCATCCACAGGAGGAGGGGCCCGCTGACATGAAGCGTCAGCTTGATCGCGGTCCGGTCGCGGATCGCCTCGAGAAAGGGCCGGTAGGCCCTGTCCATGAGCGCGTGGATGACTTCGTCGAAGTTGCCCAGTGGCTGATGGTTGTGGATGACGAGAAGAAAGCGGAGCCTGTCAGTGAGTCCTCTTTTCACCCCAGTTCACTCCGCTGGCGAGGGGAATGGCACCCAGCCTGAATCCTCATGCCGGACCTGCTGCGGTCCTGGGCTTGAGGATCAACCCGGCCAAGGGTGGGAGAGTGAGGACCAACGAGAACGGACGTCCATGTTCGGGGATCGGTTGCGCCGTGACCATACCGACGTTTCCCAGGTTGCTCCCGCCGTAGATCGCAACATCGCTGTTCAGG
>JBGQIR010000137.1:0-5523 GCA_041498535.1 Methylomirabilis sp. (SeqCode) | reverse complement strand
TTCCAGGCGTCGGCGGAAAATAGCGACCCCACCTGCGAAACGCCGAACGCGATCAGCAGGCCGAAGGCTCCCGATGCCGCCGTCACCGACGGGATCAACGATTTCATCCAGTTCGCTCCCGGCTCGATCGTCCGCGGATCGTGCAGCGCCCAGAGGCCGCTGAAGTTGGCGTGCACCGCAACAGCATTTCGCCCAACGGCAGAAGAGAGGTTCCCCGCGGCAAGCTGCAGCAGTGGAGCGCGCCTACCCCTGCAGAGGGCAGAAAAACCTTTTCCAGCCCAGCGAAGGAGCTGAGGAGTGAAACAGGCGACCCCGAAGATGAGGCAGGCTAGCGAGAGGTAGCCGAAGAGAGGAACGCCACGAACAGGACCTGGCTTGGTGAAGAGAAACGAAGCGACCAGGAGCAGCAGCCCAATGAGGAGGGAGAGCTCCGACCGCTGGATCCAGCCTCGCTCATAAGAGCCGATAGACATCGCCTCCTTTGGCCCGACCCGGCTTGCCGCATAGGCCGGTCCCAGGGAAGCGACCAGCGCACCGATGGTCCCGAGGCCGAGCGCCAGCGACAGCAGGCCGGGGCCGACCTCGATCCCTTCTACCCGGACGTAGGCGTAGAGGGCCGAGACGGTTTGCGAGACGCTCTGGAGGAGCACCCGGCCAAGCAGCAGCCCACCGCCGATTCCCACGAGCGAGCCCAGGAGTCCCAGCGCCATCCCTTCGGCGGCAAACAGGGCGGCCACCCTCACCCTCGTCAGGCCGAGGGATCGGAGAATCCCGATCTGGCGCCGCCGCTGAAGGACGGAGAGGGAGACGGCGTTGTAGACGCTAAAGAGGCCGACCAGGAGCGCGATGGCGCTCAGGGCTGTCAGGTTCAGGCGGAACGCCCTGAGCATCTTCTCCACCTGTTGACTCCGGCGATCGGGTCGCTGGATGGTCAGATGCGGGGGAAGGAGCCTGGCAAGGCGCGCGGTGACTTCGCCTGGCGGGACCTGTTCTCGCGTCACCAGGTCGATCCGGTCGAGCCGCCCGAGCTTGTCGAAGGCCGTCTGGGCAGTGGCGATGTCCAGGACCCCAAAATTGCCGTCGAAGGCGCGCGCGGGCCCCTGGGGGGCCAGGAGGCCTCTGACAACGAAGCGCCGCCGATGTGACCCGACCAGGAGGGTGAGGGGAGACCCTTTCTGAAGTCCGTTCTCTTTCGCAAACGATGCGGTCACGAAGATCGCCTCGGGGCTAAGCAGCTCCTCGATCCTCGGAGGCCGGTCGCCATCGGCCATCCGGTATTCACGGAATGGATCCTCGGCAAACAGATCGACACCCATGAGGAGGAGGGCTTCCCCCGGCCGGCCTGCAACGGGAGCCACCGCCTGAATGATTGGCGAGACCGCAATGATCCCGTCCACCTGCTGGACTGCTGGAAGGAGGCGCTCGTCGATCCCCAGCTCACCGGCCGAAATCTGGAGAGTAGTTCGGCCCGCCACGACGTTGACGGCTCGCTGGAATGATCCGAGGACGCTCTCGTTCGCCGCCCGGATCGCGGTGAAGGCGGCCACCCCGATCGCAACGCCCGCCACGGTCACAAGCATCCTGACCGGGTTCGCACGGAGGTTCCGAAGGATGGTTAGCCGGATCACCGTCCAGGTACGCATGATCAGGCTGACTCGCTCCTTTCGATCTTTCCGTCACGCAGGCGCACGATGCGACCGGCTCGGCGAGCCGCCTCTTGGCTGTGGGTGGCCAGGATGATCGTCTGCCGGTGTTCCCGATTCAGCCCCTGCAGCAGCTCGAGGGCCGCGCCGCCCGCCACAGAATCGAGGTTCCCGGTCGGCTCGTCGGCCAGGACGACTCGTGGCTCGGCCACAATGGCTCGGGCAATGGCCACTCGCTGCTGTTCGCCGCCGGAGAGCTCATGCGGCCAGTGGCGTGCGCGATGGGTCAGCCCCACCCGCTCCAGTTGTCGAGCGACTCGCGCCTCGATTTCGCTGGCCTGCAGCCCGTCAAGCAGGAGCGGCATCGCGACATTCTCCCAAGCGGTCAAGGTCGGGAGCAGGTTGAAGAACTGATAGACGATTCCGACCCTCGTCCGGCGAAGACGCGTGAGGCGATCGTCCGAAAGGCGATCCAGGCGCTCCCCATCGAGCCACACCTCGCCGGAGGTCGGCCGATCGAGTCCGGCCATCAGATTGAGGAGCGTGGTCTTGCCGCATCCGCTCGGTCCCACCAGCGCGACGAACTCCCCTTGCGCGATGCCAAGGGTCACCCTATCCACGGCCCGCACATCCACCCCGCCAAGAGAATAGACCTTTGTGATCTGCTCCAGCCTGATCATCCGATCCTCCGGACACGGTGCGGCCATTATACGTGAGGCTTCCGTCAAGTCAACGCAGGCCCTCGGGTGCGCTCGAGGAAAAGACGCTTTCCTCTCCCTCCCCAGGTGGGGTATAATTATTGCCTGTCACTTTCTCGGAAGACTTCGACCCATGACAGGGAGGTAGCCCGATGCCGAGACAACCGATCACAGTGGAGATCATCGATCAGGTCAAGCCGATGATCTTCGATCTCGCCACCCGCTACCGAAAGACTCTGCGCGGGTGCCGCTATGCCGATATCCGCCTAGAGGTGGATGAGGGGCTATTTGCCACGGCAGAGAACGGCGGGAGTAAGCATAGCAGCAAGGACTATGGGTTCGCGGTCGGCATCCGCGCACTCTCCGGCGACAGCGTGGTTGCGCCGGGATATTTCGGGCAATCCCTTGGCGCAGCCGACCTGGATCGGTTGGGGCAGGTCGTGAAGGAAGGGCTTCGCCATGCCCACCACCGAGCCCAGGCCAACGCCGAGAAGAAGGCCGCGATCAAGGGAGAGTTCGGCCCTCTGGCCGATGCGCTGACCAGCACGAGGCTCGCTCCCATCGAAATCCATCAGGATGTCGTCCCGGCCCAGTACGAGATCGATCCCCGTTCCGTTCCGTTGGACGATGTGGTCAGCCTCACGACTGACATCTCCCGAAGGTGCTTTGAACTCGACTCCCACGTCAAGTACACGTTCATCTTGGCCCACACCTTCTTGAGCCGAGAGTTATTCTGCAGCTCCGAGGGCGCCAGCATCGATCAAAGCTTCGCTCTGACTCAGGGGACCTGCTTCGTGGTGGCGCAGGGCACATCGGGTGCGCAGGAGCTGTACGACTACGCGGGGCACCAGCGCGGGTGGGAGGTCATCAGCCGCGGGGTGCAGGAAGAGTTCATCCGCTTCCCCGATTTTGGGGCCTTCTGTACGAACCTCACGAACGACGCGGTCAGTCTCTGCAACGCCCGGCCGCTCAAGGCCACCGACAACGAGGTCGTGGTCGTGACCGATCCCCACTATAACACGCTGAAGGTCCACGAGATCGTCGGCCATCCGACCGAATTGGACCGCGCCCTAAAAATGGAGGCCTCTTATGCCGGCCGGAGCTGGCTCCTCCGGAGCCTTCAGGACACCCAAGTGGGCAAGGCGATCGCCTCGCCTCTTGTCTCGGCATTCTCCGACCCCTCCCTTCCTGGTTACGGCCACTACAAGTATGATCACGAGGGGACGCGGGCGAAAAGGGTGACGCACATCGACCATAGAGTGTTCACCGGCTTTATGAACAGCCGCCAGACGGCGGCAGTCCTGGGGGTTGAACCAAACGGCTCCTACAAGGCGGCCGACGCCTCGCTGGTCCCGTTGATCAGGATGTCGAACACGGTGTTCGGCCCGGGCGATCGTGACGCGCAAGAGATCATCCGGGAGGTTCCACACGGCTACTACGTGGTGGGACACCGGATCCCATCGATCGCCGAATCGCGCGAAAATTTCCGCATCTCCGCCATGAAGGTCTATGAGATCAAGCAGGGTCAGATCGGGGAGTTGTTCTGCAACGGCGGGATCATGGCCGATACGAAGGACTATCTGATGAAGGTGGATGCCGTGGGGAACGACTTCCGCCTCTACCCGATTCCCAACTGCGGCAAAGGACAGCCGATGCAGACCAAGCGGCTGGGCAACGGAGGCCCCACCATGCGCAGCCGCGCTCGCCTCACCGGGGTGAGCAGGTGACAGGAATGCGGACGGTCAGCCGTCAGCCCTCAGGTAGAACAGGCAGAGACGAGAATGACTCACCACGCAGGTGGATGGGATCGCACCAAAGCTTTTCTTGGCTGTGCTGACAGCTCATGGCTGACAGCTTACCACGTGAGGCATAGACATGATTGGAACCTCTGAGCTGGCAAGGGCCGTTGAGCAAGCGCTGGATTATCTGCGGTCAGCGGAGCAGGTGGCCGAAGCCGAAGTATTCGCATCGAGCAACGCCAGCCTGATCGCTCGGCTGAACTATACCTCCCACATCCCCTGCAACGGCGTCGAGGAGCCGAAATCGACCGAGTCTTCGGGTCTCGGAATCCAGGCGGCATTTAAGACCGGCGCCGGGACCAAGATCGGTTTCGGAAGTGAGCCGAGCGACCTGAGCCTGGATGGGGTCATGCGGGCGCTGGAGAAGGCGAGGTGCGGCGCGGTCTCCGACCCCGAGTTTTCATCGCTCCCGAGACCCACGGGGGAGCGACGAAGGCTCCGCCGCTACCATGACCCAAAATTGATGAAGATCCGGGACGAGGAGTTGGTTGAGGCTGGTTGGAAGCTCCTGCGTGGCGGCCTGAACGCCTTCACGGCTTCGCCCACACTCATGGAGTTGGCTGGAGACGCGGCACGGATCAAGGATCTGGGTTTGATACTGGGCGGCGACGTGACCATCCTGCAGGAGCGGATCGCTATCGCCTCGACTGCCATGCCCGAGGTTCAGACCGACGAATCGACCCTGATCATGGCCTTCATCACCGCGATGGTCGAGGTCAAGGCCTCCAAGGGGACCGGCTGCTCGACCGGCACCCGGCTGGAGAGCCTCACTGATGAGGCCAGCATTGAAGCCGCACGCAACGCCATCGCGTCGATTGGCGGGGAGCGAATCGGGAGCGGGGAATATTCCGTCATCTTCGGGAGACAGCCTGTGGCCGATCTCCTGAACAACCTGATTCTGCCTTCCGTCAGCCTCAGCGCCTTCTATAGCGACAGCTCCACCTTCATTGGAAAGCTCGGCAAGAAGGTCGCGTCCAGGCTGTTGACCCTCTACGACCACGGAGCCCAGCGCGGTCTGATGGGCAGCAAGGGGATCACGTGCGAGGGGCTGCCGACTGGGAAAACGCGGCTGATCCAGCGCGGGAAGCTGGTCGGTCTGCTCAGCAATTACTACGAGCGGGAGCGGATAGTGAAAGATCCCAAAGCCGAAGAGAAGCTTGGGGCGGACCCACACCGACACATGAAGGCATTCATCCCGCGGAACGGCTTCCGATTCGGGGCCGGAGGCGGCCGCCAGTTCAGTACCCAGCCCGGCATCGCCGCCACCAACGCGATCGTCGAAGGGGGTAACCAGAGCATCGAGGAGCTCGTCGCTACCGTAAAAGACGGCCTGCTGATCGGCCGGATCTGGTACACCTACCCGATCAACGGGCTGCGGGCCGG
>JBGQIR010000136.1:0-5548 GCA_041498535.1 Methylomirabilis sp. (SeqCode) | reverse complement strand
TCCGCGCCAACCCGATGCGGAACTGGTCTTCCAAGAGCTCGCCCGCCGAACGGACCCGACGATTGCCGAGATGGTCGATATCGTCCACAGAGGTCCCCGTCTCGCCGTGCTTGAGCCGGAGCAGGTATCGGATGACCTCAACGATGTCATCCACAGAGCCACTCCGCCCCTCCACAGCAGCGCCCCGATAGCGACGGCTAATGAGGGTGCGGACCTCGAGGGGCACCTCCATCCCCAGCTTGCGATTCATCTTCAGGCGCCCCACCTTGGAAAGATCGTAGCGCCTCGAGTTAAAGAAGATGGACTCCAGGAATGCCTTCGTCGCTTCCGCGTTGGGCGGGTCCCCTGGTCGCATTCTCCGGTAGATCTCGGTGAGAGCCTCTTTTTCGGAGCGAGTCTGGTCACGCACGATGGTCTCACGGATGTCGAACACTTCCCGGCCATCAAGGCTCGAAAGCACGGTGAAGCTGCTCACCCCGCTCTTCATGATCTGCTCGAGCGCCTCTTCTGTGATCTCTTGAGCGCACTCCAGTATCACCTCGCCGGTCTTTGTGTCAACGACATCAGCGGCCAGGAAGCGACCAATGACATCCTCTTTGTACAAGGGTACCTGTGTGATCTTCACTGTCTGCAGCCGCTTCTGGGCCACCTTGGTGATCCGCTTGGTTGCCCCGAGGATCGGTTGCCTGGAGTGGGGATCAGGGATCTCCTTGCTCACACGAAAGCTGGTGGCGCCGGGCGAATTCACAGGGAGGAGGATCTCCTTCCCTTTCTGGATATGCAGGACATCCCGCTGATAGAAGAGATTCAGGGTCTCCTCACTGCTGCTATAGCCGATCGCCCGCAACAGGATCGTGGCCAAGAACTTCCGTCGTCGGTCCACCCGGACATGGAGAACGTCGCTCGTGTCGAACTCGAATTCCAGCCAGGAGCCTCGATACGGGATCAGTCGAGCGGAGTAGAGGGTCTTGCCGCTCGGATGGGTCTTGCCTGCATCATGGTCGAAGAAGACCCCCGGCGACCGGTGGAGCTGGCTGACCACGACCCGCTCCGTCCCGTTGATGATGAAGGTGCCGTGGACCGTCATCAACGGCATCTCTCCCAGGTAGACCTCCTGTTCCTTAATGTCCCGGATGCTCCGGGCCTCGGAGCCCGCCTGCTTGTCCCAGACCACCAGGCGGAGTGTCACCTTGAGAGGGACGGAGAAGGTCATCCCCTTCTCCCGACATTCCTCGGCACTGTACTTGGGCGCCCCGAACTCGTACTTCACGAACTCCAGTGAGGCCGAGTTGTCGTAATCGAAAATCGGAAAGATGCTGGCAAAGACCCCCTGAAGGCCGATCTCCTCGCGTGCGTGGAAAGGAACCTTCATCTGAAGGAATTGATCGAAGGATCGGCGCTGGATCTCAATGAGATTGGGAATGGAGATGATCTCTTTGATCTTGGCAAAGCTGCTGCGCTCGGCAGCTACGCTTTTCTTCGCTAGAGCCATTCGTCTTTATCTCCTTTTTCTCCCGTCCTACTTAAGCTCCACAGTCGCGCCAGCCGTTTGTAGCTTTCCTTTGATCTCCTCCGCCTCAGCCTTCGAAATCCCCTCCTTCACCGGCTTCGGCGCACCGTCGACCAGGTCCTTCGCCTCTTTCAGCCCAAGTCCGGTGATCGCCCTCACCTCCTTGATGACCTGGATCTTCTTCTCCCCTATACCGACCAAGATCACGGAGAACTCTGTCTTCTCCTCGGCAGCCGGAGCAGCCACCCCGCCCCCCCCCAGGGGCAGCCACCGCCACGGGCGTCATCGCGGCGGCAGACACACCGAATTTCTCCTCGATCCCCTTCACCAGTTTGTTCAGGTCCAGGACCGTCCAATTTTCGATCGAGTCCAACACATCATCAACTGTGACCGTTGCCATCGTCACTCCTCTCCTTCATTGCCGTTGTCATAGATCGCTCAAGCGTCCCCAGCCGCTTACGGCCGAGGCGGCTCCTGCTCTTTCTTCTCTTTGACCGCCTTCAGGGCCATCAGCAGAGAACGCAGTGGTCCTTGCAATACGACCACGAGGCCCAGAAGGGGGAATTGCATGATGCCAGCGAGCTTTGCCAGAAGCACCTCGCGCGGTGGGAGCTCGGCTAAGGCCAGCGCGTCTTGCTTGTCCAGCACCTTTCCCTCTACGAAGCCCGCTTTGATCTGGAGGCTCGGTTTGGTCTTGGCGTAAGAGGCCAGGAGCTTGGCCGGCAAGGCCGGATCACCCCTGCCAACGACCAGGGCCGTCGGGCCGACAAGGTGGGGCTCCAACTGCTGCAGGTCCGTCCCTCTGGCAGCCAGTCTAGCAAGGCTGTTCTTGACGACCCGTAAATCCACCGCTTGCTGGCGGAGCAGCTTTCTCAACTCGGTCAACTCGCTCACGCTGAGACCTCGATGGTCTGCCAGCATGGTCACCTTCGCCCCCGCCAGCAGGCTCTTGAGCTCGTCAACAACCGCAGCTTTTTCGACCCGTTTCACCGCATCCTCCGTCGCACACTCCTTGTTCCCACCTTTTACCGCCCTAGGCCTTCACCAGTCCTGAGAGGGTATTGAGGTCGACCTTGACGCCCGGTCCCATTGTAGATGAAATCGCGACCCCCTGTACGTATCGACCTTTGCTGGATGCGGGTTTTGCCCGGACTAAGGCCTCCAACAGGGTCACCGCATTGTCATAGAGCTGGTTCTGCGTGAAGGAAGCTTTCCCGAACGGGGCATGAATGATCCCGGCCTTCTCCACCCGAAACTCGATCTTTCCACCTTTGAACTCCCGAACCGCCCTCCCGACGTCAAACGTAACAGTGCCGGTCTTCGGATTGGGCATCAGGCCTCGAGGACCCAGGATTTTTCCGAGCCGCCCCACCTGGCCCATAACGTCGGGAGTGGCGATGGCCCGGTCGAAGTCAAGCCACCCCTGCTGAATCTTCTCTATCAGATCTTCGCACCCGACATGGTCGGCTCCAGCCTCTCGGGCTTCCTTTTCTTTTTCACCCTTGGTGAAAACCAGTACCCGGACGCCCTTCCCTGTTCCATGGGGCAAGACCACCGTGCCCCTGACCATTTGATCAGCATGCTTTGGATCAACTCCCAGGCGAACAGCAATCTCGACTGTTTCATCGAACTTTGACTTGGCATTCGACTTCACTACCCCAATAGCGCTGGCCAGATCGCTGGAGCCTGCCTGCCTGACTGCCTCAGCAGCCGCTTTATAACGTTTCCCGATTCTCGCCATATCCCACCCCACGAAGATAGGGTAAAGGGGTTAGGGTCTAGGGTTTAGTAGAGCGCCAGCGTTTCTTCCTATCTTGACCCTATACCCTCTACCCTCAACCCTAGTTCCTAGACCACCTCGATCCCCATGGTCCTTGCCGTTCCCTCGATAATCCTCACGGCCGATTCAAGGGACAGCGCATTCAAGTCCGGCATCTTCGTCCTGGCGATCTCTTCCACCTGCTTTCTTGTCACCTTCCCCACCTTCACGCGGTTGGGCTCCTTGGAAGCCTGAGCGATGCCAGCAGCCTGTTTTAACAGGACTGCCGCCGGGGGAGTTTTGGTGACGAAGCTGAACGACCGGTCCCCGTAGATGGTAATGACAACGGGGATGACGAGGCCCTCCTGGGCTGACGTCTGAGCGTTGAAGGCCTTACAGAACTCCATGATGTTGACCCCGTGCTGCCCGAGGGCAGGGCCCACTGGCGGCGAAGGGTTGGCCTTCCCAGCCGGAACTTGAAGTTTCACAATCGCTGCGACCTTTTTGGCCATGAAGCCCCCAAGGGAAATTCGATCCCAGATCTTGGATGAGGGTTTATCGGAAAGACCTTACACCCATGAGGACACCAAAGACCAGAGATCCGGTATACAACATCGCTCTCTCATCGCTCTTTCAACTTCGCTGTCCTTCACACCTTCTCGACTTGGAGGAACTCCAGGTCCACCGGGGTCGGGCGCCCGAAGATACTGACCATGACCTTCAGCCGCCCCTTTTCGGGCTTGACCTCATCGACGAGCCCTGTGAAGTTGGCGAACGGACCATCAATCACCCGAACACTCTCTCCGCGAAGGAACATGACCTTATGCTTCGGCCGTTCGGCCCCCTCCTCCACCTGCTGCAGAATGGTTTGAACCTGTTCCTCCGGGATCGGAGTCGGCTGTGTGGCCGGTCCCACGAAGCCGGTCACCTTCGGCGTATTCTTGACCAAATACCAGAGCTGCTCCGACATTTCCATCTTGATGAGGACATACCCCGGAAAGAATTTTCGCGATGAGACTTTTCGCTTTCCTTTCTTGAGCTCCACCACCTCCTCGGTGGGGATCAGGATCTGCGATATCTTGTCAGACAGCCCCATGGCTTTGGCCCGCTGTTGAATGCTGGCCTTCACTTTGCTCTCAAAACCCGAATACGTATGGATAACGTACCAATTCTGCGACATAACCTGCTCTGCTTGAATCACTTTACCTCGCTACTTCAGCACATAGGTGACAAGTTTCTGCAAAGTGACGTCCACGATCCCGAGAAAAAACGAGAGAATAAAGACTGACACGATGACAACGATCGTGGAGCCAATCACCTCCTTTTTCGGAGGCCAGTTGACCTTCTTCAGCTCTGTTCTCACCTCTTTTAGGAATCGTACCAACTGCTCCCATCGCTCTCTCATCGCAATCCTTGTTAACCCCTTTACCTCGATCAGGAGAAGGTGCTGCGGTGACTCCCCGATCCCATGTGCCGCCTCCGGAGGAACATCTCCCGGCCGGCCCGAAGACACAACAGTCAGAACCAGAACCCCGGACAGATTGATTTCAAATCGCCGAACGAGTGCCGTTCCAACTTTATCCGCCAAACATCACAATGACCCGCAGGCATTTCGATCGGCCGTCGGAAAGCTTCGTCATTTGTTCGAACAAGTTGGAACGGCACGAGGACCGAGGATTTCTCCTCTCGAGGTCCGAACGGCAACATCCTTACGCGTGGCAGGCCAGGAGGGATTTGAACCCCCAACCCCCGGATTTGGAGTCCGGTGCTCTGCCGTTAGAGCTACTGGCCTTTTCTCTCTTGAGGGGGGATTCCATCCCCCCTCAACGGGGGTGAGCAAAGCCCATCCTCGCTTCGCTCGGACTAGCCCCCTGCTCCCCCCTGGGACAAGAGCAGCGCATTGCGCATTCTTATTTTGCTTCTTTGTGGGGAGTGTGCTTGCGGCACCAACGACAGTACTTCTTCAGCTCAACCCTGTCAGGCGTATTCTGCTTATTCTTGGTCGTTGAGTAGTTTCGTCGCTTACACTGACCGCAGGCTAGCGTAATTATCTCTCGCATCGAAGCTCCGCAAGCTCCCTAATCACTCGGTAAGCAGGAATGACCTCGATCCTGAGCAGCGAACCCAGAAAGTGGCCTCACGCCCCCTACTCCACCACCTCGCTCACCACCCCGGCCCCGACCGTCCGGCCCCCCTCGCGGATGGCGAAGCGGAGCTCCTTCTCCATGGCGATCGGCTGGATGAGCTCGACGCTGAGGGCGACGTTGTCGCCGGGCATG
>JBGQIR010000135.1:0-5618 GCA_041498535.1 Methylomirabilis sp. (SeqCode) | reverse complement strand
GGCACATTCCGCCAATCGACCGGTTGGAGCCGGCGGAGGGACTTGAACCCTCGACCTGCTGATTACGAATCCTGGCCCGGACCCAGCTGAGCAGACCCAGGAGGACCCAAGGCCGCAAGAACAGGCGCGCCAGGACTGAACCATGGTGCTCCCTGGTCCTCCTGGTACGGGGTGGTTTGGTAGCAGCGTGGTAGCAGCCGTCCTGCTTGACCTACTTCCCGTCGCCGAGCGAAGCTCGGCCTACCTAGCCCCGTAATAGATCGGCCGCGCTTGTTGGAGACCCTGGTATGAAGTGTCCTCGGTGCCAAGCCGAGATTTCCCCAGCTCAGAAATTCTGTGGCGAATGTGGTGTGCGGCTTGCGGCCGTCTGCACCACCTGCGAGGCGTCTAATCCCCCTGGGCAGAGATTCTGTGGCGAGTGCGGGGCACTCCTGGTCCAGGCTGCCCCACCGAAGAAGTTTGGTTCCCCGGAAAGCTACACCCCGAAGCACCTCGCTGAGAAGATCCTCACCTCCCGAAGCGCCCTCGAAGGTGAGCGCAAGCAGGTCACCGTCCTCTTCGCCGACCTCAAGGGCTCCATGGAGCTCTTGGCCAACCGGGACCCTGAGGAGGCACACCAGCTCCTCGATCCCGTCCTCGAGCGGCTGATGGAGGCCGTCCACCGCTACGAGGGGACCGTCAACCAGGTGATGGGCGACGGCATCATGGCCCTCTTCGGCGCTCCTCTGGCCCACGAGGATCATGCCATCCGGGCGTGCTATGCGGCGCTTGCCATGCAAGAGAGCGTGAGCCGGTTCGGCGACGAGGTCCAGCGCGCCGGAAGGGTGCCGGTGCAGATTCGCGTCGGGCTCAACTCCGGTGAGGTGGTCGTCCGGTCAGTAGGGAGTGACCTCCGGATGGACTATACGGCGGTGGGGCAGACTACTCATCTGGCGGCACGCATGGAGCAGATTGCCAAGGCCGGTTCGGTGCTGATCACCGCCGCGACGCTGAAGCTCGCCGAGGGGTACGTCCATGTGAAACCCCTGGGCCCGGTCCCCGTAAAAGGATTGGAGTCCCCGGTCGAGGTCTATGAAGTCATGGGGGCAGGCCCGGTGCGGACGCGGCTCCAGGCTGCCGCCCTCCGCGGCCTCACGCGCTTCGTCGGGCGCCAAGTGGAACTTGAGGCCCTTCGCCAGGCTCTCGCGAAAGCCCGGGCCGGCCACGGTCAGGTGGTGGCGCTCGTGGGGGAGCCCGGTGTGGGCAAGTCGCGCCTCTTCTGGGAGTTCACCCATTCCCCCCAGACCCACGGCTGGCTCATCTTGGATAGCGGCTCGGTCTCGTACGGCAAAGCCACCCCGTATCTCCCGGCCATCGACCTTCTCAAGGGCTACTTCCAAATCGAGGCGCGGGACGACACGCGGAAGATCCGTGAGAAGATCACTGGGAAGCTTCTGACGCTCGACGAGGCCCTCCGGCCGGTGCTGCCCGCTTTTCTCGCGCTTCTGGACGTACCGGTCGACGACTCGCAGTGGCAGGCCATCGATCCCCGTCAACGCCGCCAGCGGACGCTGGATGCGGTCAAGCGCCTTCTCCTCCGGGAGAGCCGAGCGCAGGCCCTCTGTCTCGTGTTCGATGATCTGCACTGGATCGACCCCGAGACCCAGGCGCTCCTCGACAGCCTCATCGAGAGTCTGCCGACGACCCGGCTCCTCCTCCTGGTCAACTATCGCCCCGAGTACCAGCACGGCTGGGGAGGGAAGACCTACTACACGCAGCTCCGGATCGATCCTCTTCCTCCCGAGAGCTGCGACGAGCTGCTCCAAGCCCTTCTCGGGGACGATGCCCGTCTTCAGCCGCTCAAGCGGCTCCTGATAGACCGGACCGAGGGAAACCCCTTCTTCCTCGAGGAGAGCGTCAGAACCCTGGTGGAGACCGCTGTCCTGGTCGGCGGGCGTGGTTCCTATCGCGTCGCCAGGCCGCTCGAGGCGATCCAGGTGCCGGCCACGGTGCAGGCCGTGCTGGATGCCCGGATCGACCGCCTCCCACCCGAGGAGAAGCGCCTGCTCCAGTCGGCAGCGGTCATCGGCAAGGATGTTCCCTTTGCCGTCCTCCACGCCATTGCCGACATGCCAGAGGACGAGCTTCAGCCGGGGCTCGCGCATCTTCAGGCCGCGGAGTTCCTCTACGAGGCGAGCCTGTTTCCTGACCTCGAATACACCTTCAAGCACGCCCTGACCCACGAGGTGGCCTACGGGAGCCTCCTCCAGGAGCGACGGCGCGCGCTCCACGGGCGAATCCTGGCCGCCATCGAGGCGCTCCATGCCGACCGCCTTGCCGAACATGTCGAGCGGCTAGCCCACCACGCCCTGCGCGGCGAGCTATGGGACAAGGCGGCGGTGTACTGTCAGCAGGCTGGCGTCAAGGCCGCCCTTCGCTCCGCCAACCTGGAGGCAATGACCTACTATGAACAGGCGCTCGGTGCGCTGGGACATCTGCCCGAAGACAGGGACACGATCGAGCAGAATATCAACATCCGGGTGGACCTCGGTCCCATCCTGACGGCGCTCAAGGGCCCAGGGTCCCCTGAGGTGGAGGAGGCTTACACCAGGGCGCAAGAGCTATGCGAGCGCCTCGGGGAGACGACCCAGCGCTTTCCGGTCCTCTGGGGGCTCTGGTACATGCACTTCTGGCGGGCTGAGCTCGAGGTGGCGCGCGAGCTGGCAGAGCAACTGCTGGCGGTGGCCCGGCAGGCCCAGGACCTCGGGTTCCTCCTTGAAGCCCATCATACGCTCTGGCCCACCTTGTTCGATCTCGGGGAACTGGTGTCTTCCCGGGAGCACTGGGAGCAGGGCATCGGCCTCTACGACCCCCAGCAGCACCGCTCCCTCGCCTTCGTCTACGGCAGCCACGACCCCGGCGCGTGCGCCCGCTGGCACGCGGGCAGAACCCTCTGGTTGCTCGGATATCCCGACCAAGCCCTGAAGATAAGCCGGGATTCAATCAGGACGGCGCGGGAGCTGGCCCACCCCCTCACGATTACCTTTGCCCACCACTATTGTGCCGTGCTTCATCACCTTCGCGGCGAGCGGGAGGCTGCCCAGGAACTGACAGGGGCTGTCGTGAAACTATCGACCGACCACGGGTTTGCCCCGCTGCTTGCTTTTGGAACCATGGTGGGGGGCCGGCTTTTGGTGGAGCAAGGACGGGGGGAGGAGGGAATTGCCCAGCTCAGGCAGGGCATGGCCGCGTTGGAGGCCACCGAGACGGGGCGCAAGTGCTATTATCAAGTCCTCCTGGCCGGGGCATATGGCATGGAAGGGCAGATTGAGAATGGGCTCAGCGTGCTCGCCGCGGCCCTCGCGGCCGCGCAGGTAACTGGAGAGCGTCACTCCGAAGCCGAGCTCTACCGTCTCAAGGGAGAGTTCCTGCTGAAGCTCGCTCCGCCTGCCGTGGAGCAGGCTGAAGGGTGCTTTCGCCAGGCCATCGAGATCGCCCGCCAGCAGCGCGCGAAGTCGTGGGAGCTGCGGGCAGTCATGGGCCTGAGCCGGCTCTGGCACGCCCAGGGGAAACGCGAGGACGCCCGGCGAGCGCTTGAAGAGGTGTATCGCTGGTTCACGGAGGGGTTTGACACGAGCGACCTGAAGGAGGCCAAGGGTCTGCTGGAAGAAATCTCGTGATCTTCCAAAGCGTCTCGATCTTGCTGGAGCCGGCAGTGGGACTCGAACCTACGACCCGCTGATTACGAATCGGCTCCTCTGCCAACTGAGATACGCCGGCATGGAAGCGAGGTTACTGTATTGAAGGATCTGGGGAGTGTCAAGGTGGGGTAGTGTACCATTTGTGGGCGTTGATGCACGCCGAGCCGTTGTCGGAATCGGGGCCTCTGAGCGCGAAGGGGGAGTGCTGCGCGCATCTCCTCGAGCGCCTGCTGGACGCCGGCCTGGCCTTTGCCCCTGTTTCGCGGCATGGCTCATGATGTAACCCTCCTCTGGCGTCCTGACCGTACGGGTTACATCTTACATGGCGCGATGATTCCTCCGTCGGTTACATGTTAGACGGCGCGATACGGATCCTTTCCGCACGCAAGCCGCTTGTGCTAACATAGTTGCGATCTCGCGACATCCTCCGCTATCCGCCGATGTCCACGGGCGCGTCCGCGGAGCTGACAAGGGCCCGCCTGGGGGAGGCTACGCGATGCATTTCGGGGTCTGACTTCCGCACTTTCGGCAGTTGGCTTCGACGGAGGCGATCGTGATGATCGCCCAGCAGGTGGAGTCGTTGGGGTTCGATTCTGTCTGGGTCAGCGATCATAGTGTTGTCCCTCTAGGACACCACCTGCGATCTCTAGGGCTTGACAGGCAAGATCTTCTACTCCAGTCGGGAATGTAGAACCCTCGGCGCCTGTGGTGACTCGACATCGGGCGCGTGGCAGGAAAACTTTAGGAAAACTTAAGGCATTCCGTTCACTACCGTAGGGCAGTCAGGATTGATTATTACCGGGCGGGAACTTGGACCAAAGAGGGCAACTAGCAAGAGAAAGAACCGCACAAGACGAATGGTGACGGCATGTTTGCCCTCTTGACGCGGAAAGATCGGTCCTCGCCGATCTACGATTTTGCCGCTCTCCGTCTCGCGGTCATCGTCGGGAGTTATGGGTGGCTTTTTCTCACCCCCTTCGACGCCGCACACCGACACTCAGCAGCCTTCTTGTTGCACGCCTTTACAGCATACTGCATCCTGCTTTACCTCTGGATCACCTTCCAGCAAAGCAGGGTGATGCAGCTCAACATCCTAATTCTTATAATCGACCTCGCGTTTGCCCTCGTCCTGATCAGGCTAACGGGAGGGGTCGAGAGTCCATTCTATCTGGGCCTCTACCTGATTGCGGCCCTGCAGGCATACTATTATGGCATCGGGCGCGCCATTGGCGTGCTTGTCTCATCCTCCCTCCTGTACACGATGACTATTTGGCCTACCTGGCAGCCGGGTTCTGCCAGCGTTGTCTCGTTGCGGATGGGGTTCATGGTCCTTGTGATGGTGCCTCTCGGGATCATCTCTGAGCGGGAGCGATGGAGCCGGCGCGAATTGCAAGCGGTGAACCGTGCGCTGGGGGAAAAGTCAGCTCGCCTGGAGGAGGCTTACGCGCAGGAGCGCGCTCTCCAAGAACACCTGGCGAACATCATGATGAGCATTACGAATGGGATTATCGCCGTGGACCTCGATGAGCGGGTGACGACGTGGAATCGCGCCATGGAAGCCAAATATGGCGTCACATCGGCTGAGGTCATCGGACGCCGATTGCCGGAGGCGTTTCCCGCGCTCGAAAAGGAAGGGGTGATGGATCCCCTGCGAGGGGTGCTCCTCGGAGGGTTGGGGGAGATGCACCTTCGGGAGTTGGAGCATCAGACCCTGAAGAAAGGGAAGATCATCATTAACGTGGATGGCTATCCGATGCGGGACGTGAAGGGGGAGCTGCAGGGGGCGGTCCTGGTCATCGAGGATGTGACCGGACGCGTCGGTTTGGAACGACAGATGCGCCAGGCCGAGAAGCTGAGCGCCCTCGGAACCCTCTCGGCTGGCCTTGCCCACGAGATCAACAACCCTTTGGGGGTCATCAGCTCCCGGGTCGAGGTGGT
>JBGQIR010000134.1:0-5745 GCA_041498535.1 Methylomirabilis sp. (SeqCode) | reverse complement strand
GAGGATCTCCACCTTCTTCCTGGCTATCGGCTGGAGCGTCGCACCCTCCAGGAGGGCGAGCATCCCGTCTTCGTCTTGCGCCTGGTACAGCTCATCCAATCGCTGCGCCTGGGCCTCGGACAGGCCGCTCTCCTTCAGGACATAGAGCCCCTTCATCCGATCGATGCGATACCGGATATCCAACATGACGCCTCCTTTCACTCCCGATCCGATATGTGCGCGAACAGATATTATTCGATCCTGGCGCGGGATGCCATCGCCTCAACACAAGAAGTGCACATCGAACAAGACCTACTGTGCAGACCTCTTCCATGACTGTCGCAATTCCCGCCCCGCCTCATACTGCTCCAGCAATATCGAGAGGGCCTCGGAGAGGGTGGGGTATTGTCTCATGAAGTACTCGACCTTGAGGAGCTTCTTGGTGCCCCGACCCACGTGTGTGATCCGCGTCTTGCGTTCAGCAGACGCCGCTATTCCCGCTGCTGTTCCTTCCACAGTTCATCTCCGATACACGATCAGCTCCAGCAGATTGCCATCGGGGTCGAGGAAGTACAGGCAATCGTGATCGCCCCAGTCAACCGGTCCTTTGTGACGAACCCCGGCCTCCGCGAAGGACGCGCGGGCGCGCTCGAAGTCGGCGACACTGACCCGAAACGCATGATGCCCCTTCCCGAGCGGTTGATCGATCCGGCCCAGATCGGGTGGTGGGAGATCCTTCCGCTCGAACAGGGCAAGGGGCGAGCCGGCCAGATCGAGGATAATCTGATCACCGAGGCGGCGGGAAACCTTCAGGCCCAGCAGGCCGGTGTAAAACGCCTCGGCGGCGGCGAGGTCGCGCACCTCGATCCCAAGGTGGTCAAGCCGCTCCAGCACGATCATCGTTGCGTTACCGATCCAGCTTCTGCCGCAACTCACTGAGGCGGGCGAGCGTATAGTCGGGCTCCGGAATCCCGTCCCTCACCGCTGCCCCGTTTCGGTTCACCCAAGCGACATCCATCCCGACCCCCTTGGCCCCTGCGATGTCGATGTCCAGGCTGTCCCCGATGAAGAGGGCCTCATGAGGGCTGAGTCCCATCCGTGTCAGGGTTCGCACGAAGATCTCTCGATGCGGCTTCCGCACGCCTTCCTCGGCGGACACGACCACCCGCTCGAACCATCCGACGGTTCCGGTCCGTTCCAGCACGCGGCGCGCCGTCGGGGCGTGATCGAAGTTAGAGATCACGGCAAGGCGGTACCGCGCGCGGGCCCATTCGAGCAGGGGCCGGTTTTCTGGCGGGAACATCATCGCCTCCGACAGCTTTGCCATGTGGACCTCGGCCAGCCGCTCGGGAAAGTCGGAAGGCACCTCGTCGAGGGGTATCCGCAACTTCGACAGAACCAGGCGGAAACGATCCTCAGCCGTGATCTCGCGCAGCTCCCGAGCCCGGATCTGTTCGGCCTCTCGATACCCATCCATAAACGCGGCGTAGAACGCCTCAAACGGGACACCGGGACAGACGGATGTGAACTGGTCGTAGACATGCCGACTCGTCGAGCGAACCTCAGCCCCGTTGACCTGGATCAGCGGCATGAGATCACGCCGGAAATCGATCAAGGTATCGAATAAGTCGAAGATCAGCGCCGTGTACGATCTCATCTGCTGCCTCTCAGTGCTCCGAGGACCGACACGATTCCCGGCCATCCGACCCGGTCACCGTAGCCGCTCCATATCAGCAGAGTTACAACGGTTTGTCAAGAATGAGCTGGCGACGTCGAAACCGTCCATTGCCACTACCGTGGGCTGGCTCGGCGTGGTACAATGACGACTCGAGCGGATGCAGAGTGAAAAGCAAGGAGAGACCGTGAAGTTCCCGTTCGCCATCGATCGGCTGACGACGCAAGACATCCGACTGCTCTTCCGCATCACAGCGGAGTTCATCGATGGGCTGGAAGCGCTCGCCCCGGTCTCGCCGGCGGTCTCGGTCTTCGGATCAACGCGCATCGGCCCCGATGATCCTACCTACGCCACGGCAGAGCAGATCGGCCGGTTGCTCGCTCAGCACGGATATGCCGTGATGACGGGCGGGGGGCCCGGTGTCATGGAAGCGGCCAACAAAGGCGCCTATGAGGCGGGTGGTGTCTCGGTCGGCCTCAACATCGAACTTCCTCTCCAGCAGGCCCCCAACCGATATGTGACCAAGCTTGTGAACTTCCAGCACTTCTTCGTCCGGAAGGTCATGTTCGTCAAACACGCTATCGCCTTTGTGATCCTTCCCGGTGGGTACGGCACACTGGATGAGCTGTTTGAGTCGGTCATGCTGATCCAGACGCAGAAAATCAAACCGTTTCCAGTGATCCTCGTGGGCGGCGAATACTGGCGGGGCTTGCTGGACTGGCTCCGCGATCCTGTCATGGAGGAGGGGAAAATCGCGCCGGATGATCTCTCCATGCTCAAGATCGCCCGGAGTCCCGAAGAGGTCGTCCAGCTCATCAAAGACAGCTCGATTCCCGCACCTCAGACTTCTTAGAGATGTCGTTGCGACGCGGAGCCTCCTCGGCAGCGCTCGGGACAGGCCCGCTTCGACAAGGCTCAGCGCAGGCTTCAACTTGGCTCAGGACAGGCCCTTCGACCGGGCTCAGGGCAGGCGAGAGGTCCTTATCGGGTGGCGTCAGGTAGGAATTCGAGTCGCGGGATGAGGGTCCGGTCGAAGCGGGGGATGCCTGACACACCAAGTTCCGCAAGGCGTTGCCGACACCGACCGATGGAGCTCCGGAGCATCTCGACGTCAAAACCGAGGAAATCCGGCGCAAAGTCATCCAACAGCTCGGTGGCCCGCCGCAGCTTTGCGGTAGACGGATCGAAGTCGCCGACACTAAGGTAGTGGAACCCCATGGCCACATGGACAAGCCCCTGGTAGAATATCTTCTCTGCGCCGCCCTTCGTCATCCAAATCAGCTCAAACAACTCGTGGGCTTCAAGATAGTGGCCGTCATTATACGTCCGAACCGCCTCGAGCGTATCGGCGTCACGCTCGGCAATCTCTTCCCTCATTGGATTGTGTTTTCCCGATCCCTGGCATCCCCCTCTCCCTCCGCTGAGCTGAGAGAGAGGGCTGGGGTGAAGGTTGGAAGAGCCCTATTTGTAAAACTCGGCCCGGTCGCCGCTGACGACTTCAACCACTTCTTTCTTTGATCTTCGCTTGATTGTGAATGCGACCCGCTCACCCGCCCGTTTTCTCCAGAGGGCGCAGTAGAGATCGGGTCGGGTGGTCACGCTCTGGAAATCCACCGCGAGGATGACGTCGCCCTCTTTGATTCCGGAGCTGGCGGCCGGCCCGTCCGGCACCAGGCCGGAAATCACCACCCCTTCCTCGGTCTGATTGGGGAAGAACCCGACCCATGCCCTGCATCGCCGGCTGACGACCCTTCCGTGCTGGAGCAGCTCATCGCGATGGCGCTCAAACATCTCTGTGGGGATCGCCAGGGAGAACTTCGCCACCTCGCTCAGATTGAGCGAGACCACGCCCACGACCCGCCCTTTCAGGTCGAGCAGCGGCCCGCCGCCAAACCCGGGATTGAGGACCGTTGTCTTGATGCAGCGGTCCAGCATATACTCCCAGTAGGCATCGAAGTCGCCCAGATAGGTGACGTGGCCTCCAGCGACCCGCCGCTCGCTCTCCGAAGTGGTGGCCACGATGAAGACCGGCTGGCCCAGGGTGAGGTGCTGCGATGATTGCAGCGGCAGAGCCTGGAGTTTCGGCCCGCTGATCTTGACGACGGCCAAGCCGGTGTCGAAGTCCTGGGCGGCAAGAGTCCCGCGAAGGGCGCGGCCGTCATGAAGGGTGACCCGAATCGACCTGGCGCCCAGGACCACATAGTTGACGGTGAGGATGTAGCCACGCGGATCGATCAGGCACCCCGATCCCATCCGTTCATCACCCAGGGCCAGGCGAGACGGGTGGTTGGCGGCGACCTGGACGTGCAGGTTGACTACCGCTGGCAGAGCGCGTTTGACCAGTTCGCAGGAGGCGTCCACCCTCTGGCTCCTTTCGCCGCTGGATCATTGGCCTCGTGTCGCTCGAGGTGCCCGCGAGACGTGACGATGATTATACCCCGCAGAACGTGCAGCCACAATGCATTAGTGGGACAGGAATAGCGTTATCCAGGGTGAGATCCGGGGCGTCTTGAGGGGAGAATCGGTTTCCGATATGATGAGCACAATGGTCACCAACCGGCACATCAGCAAGGTGTTGCGGCTGGTCCGCCTCGCGATCAGCGCCTGGGAGCCGGCCGCTCTCGGCAAGATCGCGGAAGAGTCGCGCGATCCGTTTCGGGTGCTGATCTCCTGTATCCTGAGCCAGCAGACCAAAGACCAGGTGACGGAAGCGGCCTCAGGGCGTCTCTATCGGCTCGCCGATCGTCCTGACACGATGCTCGCCCTCAGTGAAAGGCGAATCGCCGGGGCGATCTACCCGGTCAGCTTCTACAGGACCAAGGCCAGGACCATCCGCGAGGTCTGCCGGGTGCTCCTCACTCAATTTGCCGGGCAGGTGCCCGACAGTCTCGAGGCGCTCCTCAGTCTCAACGGGGTGGGGCGGAAGACGGCCAACCTCGTCGTGACAGTCGGCTACCGCAAGCCAGGAATCTGCGTCGATACGCATGTACATCGAATCTCGAACCGCTGGGGGTATGTCAGGACCAAGACACCGGAGCAGACCGAGATGGCCCTTCGCCGGAAGCTGCCGAAGCGGCATTGGATCTACTACAACGACCTACTGGTCCCGTTCGGCCAGCACCTCTGCCGGCCGATCTCCCCATTCTGCAGCCGCTGCCCCGTCGAGCGCTGGTGCGCCAAGATCGGCGTCACCATCCACCGCTGAGACTAGACGAGACATTGATCAGTTAGTGATTATGTCCGCTTTGCAAATCCCATGTCGCCGATGATGACATCATCCACTATAGAGAATGTGTGCCGATGGTCCTTCTCCACCGAGATCAGCATCTCTCCTGAGCACGTCATCAAAGAGGCCCAGGTCCCGGCTTTTCAGTCGCTTGCCCGCTCATAGGGGCTGGCGGAAGGGCTCGGCGTAGCCAGTCATCTCTAGATACCCCACGCCTGAGATTGGTCGGCCGTTAGAGGTCCCCGAAATAGTGACCGACCCCTCCCAGTAGATGACCTGGGTGCTGCCGTGGGTATCCAGCTCCTGGTCGGGAAAGGCGGCCTGCACCGTGAGGTCGATTCGGTGCCCGGGAACCTGCACCCGCCAACGGATCGGATATCGGCCGCCGTTCCTTGAACTTTGCCAGAGCTCCTCTGGCTCCATTCGGAAGGCGGTAAGCGGCAGGTGCTCGACTCGCCCGTCGGGATGGATCAGGCTGCCGCTCGAGTGGGGATCCGGATGACCGTTCACCTGACGGAGCTGGTAGAGCATCACCTCGGCGCCATCGTCGAGTTGCAGCGCGAACCAGTCCCAGCCGACCTGCGAGGGAGCCAGTTGGTTGCTGCCGAACTCATGATCCATCCAACTTGATCCGATGACCTTCTGCCGCTTCCCTCCGAAGATCAGCGTACCCTCGGTGGCCATCCTGCTGAGAGAATAGTAGTGAGAGGCACGACCTCGTCCTTCAGCCTTTTGGCTCACGCCGTTTGTGCCGTGGATCACCGGCGACTTGGCCGGCGTGAGATTCAGGTCGATCCCATATCCCTCGACACTCGCGATCACACGATGTGCCTGCCCCTCTCCCTTGGCTGCCCATGTGCCGTTC
>JBGQIR010000133.1:0-5746 GCA_041498535.1 Methylomirabilis sp. (SeqCode) | reverse complement strand
CGGCGGAAGAATGATAAGAGCAGCGTCAGGATGATGCTCAAGAGGATGGAGGTGGCGAGCGGGAAGTAGAAGGTGAAGTTTTTGCGCTGGATATAGATGTCCCCCGGAAGCCTTCCGATGAACGGGACTTTTCCGATGAGAAGGATGAGTCCCCCCACGGCGGCAAGGATCAGCCCGAACAGTATCAACAGCTTGCCAAACGAATCGAACCCCGGCATCGTTCATCCCCTTACCGGATCAACCCCCTCCCGGCGGCCCCTGCAAGAGCTCGCCCTGCAGCTCGACCGGAGGTGAGACCTTGAAATGGTCGAACGCCAGTCGGGTGGCGGTCCGGCCCCTGGGGGTCCTGGCCAGGTATCCGACCTGGATCAAAAACGGCTCGTAGACGTCTTCGATCGTCTCCTTTTCCTCGCCCACGGCTACGGCAAGCGTCTCGATCCCCACCGGCCCGCCGGAGAACTTTTCGATAATGGTCTGGAGAATCCGCTGATCCATCTCGTCGAATCCTTTCTCGTCCACCTCCAGCCGCTTTAGCGCACCTTCGGCGACCTGCTTTGTAATCAGGCCATCCCCCTCCACCTGGGCGAAGTCCCTAACCCTGCGGAGGAGGCGGTTGGCCACTCTGGGCGTCCCTCTGGAGCGTCGCGCGATTTCCCTCGCGCCGTCTTCCATGATCGACACATCGAGAATCTTCGCAGACCGATTGACGATCTTGAACAGGTCCGCCTCGTCGTAGAAGTCGAGGCGCTGGACCACGCCGAACCTGTTCAGCAAAGGGGAGGTCAGAAGCCCGGCACGGGTGGTAGCGCCGATGAGGGTGAAACGCGGCAGGTTCAGCCGATAGGTTTGTGCGCTAGGCCCCTGCCCGATGATCAGGTCCAGCTTGTAGTCCTCCATCGCCGGGTAAAGCGTCTCCTCCACCACCGGGTTCAACCGGTGGATCTCATCGATGAACAGGACATCCCGTTCCTGAAGATTGGAAAGGATCGCGGCTACATCTTTTTGTTTTTCGATAACCGGCCCGGAGGTGGGCCGTATACTTACCCCCATCTCCGAGGCGATGATAAAGGCGAGAGTAGTTTTGCCGAGACCTGGGGGGCCGTAGAACAGCAGATGGTCCAGGGCCTCATTCCGTGCCTTTGCCCCCTGGATAAAAACCCGGAGGTTCGCCTTGACCTTCTCCTGGCCGACGTAGTCATCCCAGGCCCTCGGGCGCAGGCTCTGCTCGAGCTGCTGATCCTCGTCCTGAAGGTGCCGTGCAGTCACACGCTCCGGCCCGCTCTCCCCACGCTTCCCCGCCACCTTCATGCCCTTTTCCCCGTCCCCTCGGAGAGGTTCTTCAGCGCTTGCTTGACCAGCTTCTCGAAGTCCGCGTCGCTCCCCAAGGCCTCCCGCGCCGCCTCGGCCGCCCTTGAGGCCTCCTTCCGGCTGCAGCCAAGATTCAGCAAGGCGGAGACGACATCTTCAATCGTCTGGTCTTGCTCAGAGCTTGGCCGCCGTCCCACTATCACGGGCGTCGTACGAGGAACCTCCAGGACCTTGTCCTTCAACTCCAGGATAAGCCTCTCCGCTGTCTTCTTGCCCACCCCGTGAATCGCTTTCAGTCTTGCAAGGTCGCCCTCCAATATGGCCGGGATGAACTCCTCCACGGAAATTCCTGAGAGGATGTTCGATGCAAGGCGAGGTCCGATCCCGGAGACCCCCGTCAGCAGCTCGAAGGTTGCCCTTTCCTCAGGGGTGTGAAACCCGTAGAGGTGGATCGCGTCCTCCCGAACATGGGTATACACGCGAAGGAAGACTTCCTGCTGGAGTGCCGGGAGGTGATAGTAGGTCGAGAGGGGAATGAACACCTGATAGCCAACGCCGTTCACATCGACCACAACCTGCCCGGGATCCTTGGACACCAACCGCCCGCGAAGCTGAGCGATCACCGTTGCTTGCCTCTCAATAGGTGTCGGAGACCGGCCGAATGATGGTGGCAAATGGCAATGGCCAGGGCGTCGGCGGCGTCGATCGAGCGCGGCGGCTCCTGGAGGCCGAGAAGCGACTGGACCATCCGCTGAACCTGACCTTTCCCCGCAGCGCCATACCCTGTTACGGCGCTTTTCACCTGCAGCGGAGTGTACTCTGCAATGGCGAGCCCGCCCTCGGCGGCGGCGAGGAGGGCGACCCCTCTCACCTGGCCCAGCTTGAACGCACTTTGCGCGTTTTTCGCGAAGATGAGGGTTTCGATGGCGGCCCAGTCAGGTTGATGGCGTCGGATCAGCTCGGCCAGACGGGAGAAGATCTGTTGCAGGCGAGAAGGGAATGGTTCACGCGATGAGGTGGTGATGCTTCCGTATTCGACAGCTCGCAATGAATCGCCACTGCGAGCCACCATCCCGTAGCCGGTGGCGCTGGCCCCCGGATCGACCCCTAAGACCAGCACATGTCTCCCATCGGCATCATCCGGCGATCAACCTAGCCGGTCATCGCCGCCATGATCTCTTCGGGGATGTCGAAGTTGGCGTAAGCATTCTGGACGTCGTCGTGGTCCTCGAGCTCCTCCATCAACTGTAGCATCTGTCGAGCCTGCTTCCCCTCCAGCTTGACCGTGGTCTGCGGAAGCATGGTCACCTCGCCCAGAGCGATCTCGATGTTCTCCTTCGTCAGGGATTCCTTTACCCGCTCGAGATCTTTGGGCGCGGTGATGACCTCGAAGAGGCTATCCGATCGGCGGACATCCTGGGCGCCCGCCTCCAGCGCGACACCAAGCAGACGATCCTCATCAGTCCTGGCCGCTTCTACCTGAATCAATCCCTTCTTTTCAAACATCCAGGCGACGCAGCCTGCTTCGCCCAGGTTCCCTCCGTGTTTGGCGAAGATCTTCCGGATCTCCGGGGCGGTGCGGTTCTTGTTGTCGGTCAGCACCTCCAGCAACACAGCGACCCCGCCCGGCCCATACCACTCGTACAGATACTCCTCGTAGGAGACCCCAGGGAGCTCACCCGTCCCCTTCTGGATCGCGCGCTGGATGTTGTCCTGGGGCATATTCACCCCCTTGGCCTTTTCGATGGCCAACCGAAGGCGAGGATTTCCAACCGGGTCGCCGCCGCCCACCCTGGCCGCGATGGTGATCTCTCTGATCACCTTTGTAAAGATACGCCCTCGCTGGGCGTCCACCTTGGCCTTTTTATGTTTGATGCCCGCCCACTTCGAATGCCCCGACATGTCCTCACCCCCTTATGCGTATAGCAAAAATAGCACAATGGCTCGCAGATTGTAAAGAGAAATTGGCCCGTCAAATTGAGCGGATTCGCCTTGCAAACGCTATCCGGATAGCGGCAAAAGCATCTGCGGTTGGGCAATTTGGGTGCCGGAAAACGTCGGGGAAATGACTTGACTCTGCCTTCTCTGGTATGATATCGCTTGCTCGATTTGTAGTAGGTGCCTCGCCAGGCTTGTCCATCTGCTCTGCCCTACGGGAGAAAGAGGCAGGGGGGCGATCACCAATGCGTGTATCCGGGGAATGTCGATGACCTTGCGCCTCCGAGCCGTTGCCGCTATTCTGCTGATCCTGTGGGGTGGATGGTTCGCCAGTCCCGCCGACGCTGGAGATCTCAAGAACACCATCAGGGACCTGTACGGCAATCAAGGAATCCTCCTCGAACCGACCCCTCTGCCCTTTTTTACCCAGGAATCTCGTTTCCAGGCCTCTTCTCTCCAGGGACTTGACCAGCTCAACAACCAGTTGACCTCCGCCATAGGCGTTCCCTCGTTCAACTCTTCAGTAGCTGGTTTCACCTTCGACATCGAACGCGGCATCCCAGAGCGGACCACCGAAAGCCTCGGCCCCCTGCTTACGGAGCGCGCCACGACGCTTGGCGCGCGCAAGCTCGATATCACCTTCACCTACACTCGGGTCAACTTCACCAAGCTGCAAGGAAAAGACCTGAAGAACTTGGAACTCGTGTTCCTGCGAGACGATGCGAATGGCAACGGAATCCGGGATACTACGGGACCTTTCAGCTTTGAAAGCGACAGTATCCGGGCAAAGCTCAGCGTTGATCTCACCGAGGATATCTTCGCCCTCATTGGGACCTACGGCCTCACCTCTGAATGGGATGTGGGATTCGTCGTCCCCATAACCCATATCCGCCTCAACGCCACGGCCCACGCTGCCATCTTCGATCAGTTCGGCAATCCTGGCGGCACCAAGATCGGCGACCTCCCGGTGCACCGGTTTGGGCCCAACTCGACCAAGCCGGATGCCTCCGGCGGTGGCGATAAAACCGGCCTCGGGGACATCATCCTTCGAACGAAGTACAACTTCCTGCGGAACTACGATGACGTCATTCCCGACCTTGCCTTTTTGGTGGAGATGAAGCTGCCGACGGGGGATGAGAATCAGCTCCTCGGGACCGGCGGGACGAATCTGACAGGCCTCCTCGTGGCCTCCAAAACGTACGGGCGATGGTTCACCCCTCACGTGAACCTCGGCTATGAGATCGACACCACGGACACCCGGCAGAACACCATCAGGTATGCTCTGGGCTTCGACGCGCGTCTCCTGTCAGAGCTCACCGTCGGCGCGGACGTGATCGGTCGATACAAGCCTGACGGAAGTGGGACCGGAGATCATATTGTCGACCTGTCGCTCGGCGTGAAATGGAACCCCATCAAGTCTTTGATCCTTCGAGGGAACATTCAAATTCCGCTCGACAAGAATAGTGGGCTCCGGGCGGATTTCATTCCCACGGTGGGGATCGAGTATATCTTCTAATTCTTCGGGATCTTCCGGATGCAAATCCTGACAACTCGAACTGTCTGCCTCATCTGTGCGGCGTGCCTGTTGGGGGCGATCGTCCCTTTCCCCGGGGCGGGAGAGGCGGCGAGAATCGTTGCTCTCAAGAGTGCCGACGTCGATGTGTATAATGAGGTACTGGAGGGGTTCACAAGTGTGTCCCAGCGATCCATTATCTCCGAATACGATATGGAAGGAGACCTCCAGAGAGGCAAGCAGTTCCTGGCGCGGCTCAAGTCCGGCCCCAAGCCCAACCTCATCCTTGCGATCGGTATCTAAACCTTGCAGATCGTTGTTGAAGAGATCCGGGACATCCCGGTCGTCTTCGCCATGGTGTTGAACCCCACCACAGTGGTCGGACACGAGGCCCACAACATCACTGGCGCCAGCATGAACGCCCCCATTGACCAACAGATCGCCCTGCTGAAAAAGATTTCTCCCCACGTCAGGAGAATCGGCGTCATTTACGATCCTTCAAAGACGGGCTTCCTGGTCCGGCAGGCCGAGCGGATCGCCCGCGATCAGGGCGTCAGGCTTGTCACAAAGGCTATCACTTCATCGAAGGACTCCTTCGCCGCTCTCGATGGAATGCAGGGTGAGATCGATGCCCTCTGGATATTGCCGGATCTGACCGTTCTCGCACCGGAGTCAGTCCAGTACATGCTGCTGTTCTCCTTCCGGAACAAGATCCCGCTTCTGGGCCTCTCAGAGAATCAGGCCAGGATGGGGGCCCTGCTGGGCCTTTCGTTTGACAGCGGTCGAGAGATCGGCATTCAGGCCGGTGAGTTGGCGAATGAGATCCTCGCAGGAAGAAGCGTCGAAGACATCCCATTCACAACAGCGAGAAAGGTCAGGCTGACTGTGAATCTGAAGACTGCCGCCAAACTCGGCCTGCAGATCCCGAAAGAGATCCTCGACCGGGCCGACGTGGTGATTCGATAGCTCCATGGGAATCATAGGTTG
>JBGQIR010000132.1:0-5747 GCA_041498535.1 Methylomirabilis sp. (SeqCode) | reverse complement strand
TCCCAGTAACGATCCCGAGGTCAATCGAGTGGCGGCGGAAGCCATCAGGGCGGACAAGGTATGGGAAGCCAAGGAGGGGTTTATTAGGGGCTGGGTCGCGCATATTTTCCACATGAAGCCCGCCGCAGACCCATTCAAAGAACTGCTTGCGTCGGGTTGGAAGCCGACGCCCGAGATGGCCAACCCCGACAACTATCCGATTGAGATCAAAGTCCCCGAAGGTCCGATCACGGTGGGGGGAACACGTCGCAACGCCAGGATGCTGATCGAGTATGTTGAGGGGTGGTTGAATAATAGAGGGGCCAAAGCGATCGACAGCCTGGCAGGGAAGCCGGGTATCCATCCCGCCTTGATGGAGGATCTGGCCACGGGTCGCATCTCCGTGGCCCAAATCGCGCAGAGAACCTTGCACCATGCTCGGGATACGCACAATCCCTCTGCCGTGCATGATTTCGCATTGGTGAAGAAGCTCCTGCAGGAAGAAGTCGAGGACATTCTGAGGCTCCTGCGGGCAACCGTGAAAAAGGGCGATCCAAAGAGCGAGTTGGCTTACTCCCAAGCTGAAGAGCGGTACCACAAGGCCGTGAAAATCGCGATGCGGTGGATTAAGAACTACACTGAACTGAACTTTAGAAGCTTGGGCTCATACACCAGAGCTGACCTCAAAGCCATCGCTTCGGCGCCAGAAGCCTTTTAGCGGGCCGCATCGGCCGGTTTGGGGTTCGTATAATGGGACAGCCGAGAGGAGGAAGGTGCCCTCAAGAAAATCCCGGCGCAGGAATGAGTGTGGATAAGCTGGCGCAATTCTCGAAGCAGAAGTACGTCAACCTTGAGACATTCAAGAAAAGCGGCCAGGCGGTTCGCACGCCCTTGTGGTTTGTCGAGGAGAATGGTGTACTGTACATGCGGACACCTGCTGCGTCGGCCAAGGTCAGACGCATACGCAACAACCCCCACGTGCGCGTGGTCCCATCCGATGTGCGTGGAAATCCTCTCGGGTTCTGGCAGGACGGCGAAGCCCGCCTGATAGATGCAGAGAACGCGGAATGGGTGAATGACCTGATCAAGCGAAAGTATGGTTTGTTGAAAAGGTTGATTGATATTCGGTCCAGGCTCAGGGGGACGAAGGCCGTTGTGATTGCCGTTCGTGTCTGACGGACGTCCCGCTTTCGTTGTCCGGGCAATGAGGAGACGATAACCTCTCCACGGTATTCCTGGTGGGGCCGCGACAACCTGCGCTATCTGCGCTGCCTTCTTGATTCGCCTGCCCTCATTTCAAGAATTCTATAGCCTAGCGACGCGACCTTGACTGCGATATCAGATACTGCAATACTGATTGATATGAGGGATCCCGCCTAAGCGTGTATCAAGCGGAAAGGTATCACGGCATCTGCCATGCTGACCCCTTTTGTCACAACGGAGCGTGAACGCGCTGCCGCCGCCCTGCGGCAGCCCGGATCGATCCTGCTGATCTCATGCTACGAGCTTGGCCACCAGCCGCTCGGCATCGCCTCGCCGCTGGGGTTCCTCGAACGCGCAGGCTACGCGCCTGCCGCGCTGGATATCTCCGTCGAACGCCTCGATCTGGAGAACGTGGCCCATGCCCGCTTCGTGGGGATATCGGTTCCGATGCATACAGCGTTGCGGCTGGGGGTCCGCGTGGCCGAACAGGTCCGTCAGATCAATCCGACCTGTCACATTTGTCTCTACGGTCTCTATGCCTCGCTCAACGCCGACTACCTGCTCGACCACGTTGCGGACTCGGTGATCGGTGGCGAGTTCGAGACACCGATGGTTGGCCTCGTCCAGGCCCTGGAAGCTGGTCGCCAAGGCCGAGTCGAGGGGGTCCAGCAACGGGGCCGGCCGGGGGGACCGTTCCTTGAGCGGTTGCCCTTCCCGCCTCCGAGCCGTAGGCGCCTGCCCAATCTCGAGAAGTACGCCCACCTCGAGCGCAACGGCCGCCGCGGGGTGGTCGGCTACGTGGAGGCGAGCCGCGGCTGCCTGCACATGTGCCTTCACTGCCCCATCCCGCCGGTCTACGGAGGCCGCTTCTTCGTGGTCCCTCAGGAGATCGTCCTTGAGGATATCCGGGGTCTGGTTCTATCTGGCGCAACCCACATCACATTCGGTGACCCCGACTTCCTGAATGGGCCGGGCCATTCGCTCGCTATCGTCCGCGCCATGCACCAGGAATTCCCGAACCTGACCTTCGATTGTACAGCCAAGGTCGAACACATCCTGGAGCGCCGGGTGCTCATTCCCGAGCTCGGTGGCCTCGGCTGCGTGTTCATGGTCTCGGCGTTCGAATCCCTCAGCGACACGGTCCTGGCCAACCTCGAGAAGGGCCATACTCGGGCGGACGCGTTCAAGGCGCTCCGGATCGTCCGGGACGCCGGGTTTGCGCTCCGGCCTTCCTGGGTGCCCTTCACCCCGTGGACGACGCTTGATGATTACCTGGATATTCTCGATTTCGTTGAGACCGAGGATCTCGTCGATCAAGTGGACCCGGTGCAGTTCACGATCCGACTGCTGGTCCCGCCTGGTTCCGCGCTGCTCGAGCGGGCCGCGATCCGGCAGTTCCTGGGGCCGTTGAATCAGGCGTCTTTCATGTATCCTTGGACTCACCGTGACCCGCGTATGGATGAGCTCCAGAAGACTGTCAGCGGGCTCGTCGAGCGGGATGTCCAGGCTGGCGAGGACCCCCGCGTCACGTTCCAAAGGATTAGAAACCTGGCGTATGCTGCTGCGGAGAAACAGCCGGCCCCGACCGTCTCACTCCCGCCGATGTCAGCCAGTAGCCGCTCGCCGCGGCTGACCGAGTCGTGGTTCTGCTGAGCGGAGCCCACCGAGGGCCAGTTTGGCCCTCTCAGATCCCACGTGCACGCGGGGGTCTAAGGCTCCAGGAGACTATTCCATGACTATTCAGGAACTCCTCGCCCTTAATGTTCCTCCGGTCGCCATCGCGTTTCGCCCGACCGCCTTACCCGGTGTCCCCCATGTCGGCGCCGTGGGGCCGGCCGGTTGTAGTTACTGGAAACTGGCTGCCGAAGGGAAAGTCTTTTACACCGAAGCCGCGGACCATTACAACTGTCCCATCGGGGCGTACACCCACGGGGTGGACCTCCCGGCCGAGAAAGCCACAGAGCTGGAAGGGCTTGTGAAGACCATGGTGGGGCTTGAATATCTAAAGATGGAAGAAGTGCCAGACATCCCGCGTCGGACCGCGCCGTTCGGTGTGGCGTTGTACGGGCCGTTCCCTGGGGCACCTTTCGACCCGGACGTGGTGCTGGTGCGAGGCCGGGCCAAGCAGGTGATGCTCGTGGTCGAAGCCGCGCGCATGGCAGGAATCGGGCCTAATGTGTCGGTCAGACCGCGCCCGACCTGCGCGATGCTGCCGGAAACTATGCAGCAAGATCGAGCCACTATCAGCTTTGGCTGCATCGGCAACCGGGTCTATACCGGACTGGGCGACGATGAACTCTACATTGCCATCCCGGGCGACAAGGTCTCCGAGGTGATGAGCAAGCTCGCGACAGTCGTCATGGCTAACCGCGAGCTGGAAAAGTTCCATCGGGGACGCCAGGCGGCTGGCTAGAAATTCCGAGATGGCGCGACTGCTCCTGCTCATTCCCACCACTACCTACCGCACCGAGGCGTTCGTCGAAGCCGCCTGTGGGCTCGGGGTGGAGGTCGTCGTGGCATCCGACCGCCCCAACGCGCTTCAACACGCCCTCCCGGATGGTCTGCTGACGCTCGACTTCTCGAAGCCCGACCTTGCCGCCCGCGAGGTGGCTGAGTTTGCCCGCCGTCATCCCATTGATGGCGTCGTGCCGGTTGACGATCCGACCACAGTGGTTGGGGCCGCTATCGCCAAGAAGCTGGGGCTGTGGTCAAATTCTGTCGAGTCCGCTCACGCCGCCCTGAACAAGTCGGTCATGCGGGAACTCCTGCGCCGGGCGGGCGTGCCGAGCCCGCGCTATTGGCTTGCCTCGCTTAACGATGACCCGGCCCTTTTAGCCCGAACGGTTCCCTACCCAGCGGTCCTCAAGCCCACGATCCTCTCGGGCAGTCGTGGGGTGATCCGGGCCGACGATCCCTCCCAGTTCGTGGCGGCCTTCCGCCGCATCGAGACTATCCTGCGGACTCCGGAGGTCGCCGCAATGGGCGACGGGGCCCGGCAGATCCTGGTCGAGGAGTTCGTTCCGGGAGTAGAGGTGGCCCTGGAAGGGCTCCTCATCAAGGGAGAGCTTCAAGTCCTGGCTCTCTTCGACAAGCCCGATCCCTTGGATGGGCCGTTCTTTGAGGAGACCATTTATGTGACGCCTTCTCGTCTGCCCGCCACCGTGCAGGGGGCGATCGCCGACTGCACGAGTCGGGCAGCCCGGGCCCTCGGGCTGCGGGAAGGGCCGGTCCACGCCGAGCTGCGGGTGAACGAGAACGGGCCATGGATCGTTGAGGTTGCCGCGCGCTCCATCGGAGGGCTTTGCTCCCGGACGCTCCGCTTCGGGACTGGGATGTCGCTGGAAGAACTGATCATTCGCCATGCCCTCGGCATGGAAATCACCTCTCTGCAGCGCGAACGAAAACCAGCGGGAGTGATGATGATCCCGATCCCTCAGCCGGGGGTGCTCCACGAGGTCCGGGGGCGTGAGGAAGCCGAAAGTATCGAGGGGATCGAAGGGGTCAGGATCACCATACCCATAGGGCAGGAGGTCGTCCCTCTGCCGGAGGGGACGAAGTACCTCGGGTTCATCTTCGCTCGCGACGAAACCTTGGAACGCGTCGAAGCGGCGTTGCGCCAGGCACATCGGCGGCTCACATTCATCATTACTCCGCCTGGAGACCACCAAACAACCCTAGAAAGCTCCTTAGATGTAGCTTCGGGTTGACATGCTCCGACATTGAGCCTACGATGGTGGTAGTAACGAGGCGGGCACTTGTCACGAAGGAAAGCGATAGCGAGTTGGCTGTCTCACAGGCTCAGAGCTACGGTCCTTTGGAATGGGACCGGGACGTGAACTGACGAAACTACTGAGCTCTATACGGAGGCGGAATGCTCAACATCAGCGAGTCGGCAAAAAGGAAAATCCTTGGGCTTTTGGAAGCCGAGGGTCATCAAGGTCTAGGACTGCGCGTGGCGATTAAAGGGGGCGGGCCCGGTAGTTTCCAGTACGACCTCGGGTTCGTGGGAGAGGAGGACAAAGGGGCCGAAGACATCGTGATCGACGCGGGCGGTTTCAAGGTGTTCGTCGATCCCGAGAGCGCGCCAAAGTTGAAGGAGGCGACGATCGACTTTGTCGAGGGCATCTACGAAAGCGGCTTTAAAATCGACAACCCGAACTCCGGGTGGACCGACCCCAAGGCGGCGGCCGTTCAGCAGGTGATCGACACCCAGATCAATCCGGGCGTCGCGGCGCACGGAGGGCACATCACGCTCCTTGACGTGAAGGACGACATTGCCTACATAGCTCTCGGCGGTGGCTGCCAGGGGTGCGGGATGGCTGACGTGACCCTGAAACAAGGGATCGAGGTGATGATCAAGGAAGCGGTCCCCGAGATCCGCCAGATCATCGACACGACCGACCATGCCGGTGGCAGCAACCCGTACTTCCAGCCCTCCAAAGGGGGTGGCCACTCTCCCTTAGCGTAACGCCTATAGGAGCTCCTGAACACTCTTGTAGGCTGTTTTGAGAGGGACGACTGATGGTGTCAGCGCGTTTGCCTGCCCGAATGGACTGGCAGAACGG
>JBGQIR010000131.1:0-5795 GCA_041498535.1 Methylomirabilis sp. (SeqCode) | reverse complement strand
CCACCTCTTCCTCCGCCAACGAAGCCGCCACCCCAGCTTCCACCGCCCATCCCTCCGCCGCCAACAAAGCCGCCACCCCGGCTTCCGCCGCCCATCCCTCCGCCACCGCCTCCTCTTCCGCCCGCTTGAGCGAAAGCAAAGGGAGCTGCAAACAGCAAAGGCAGAGTGAAGAGAACCGCAGTGATCGATGAAACAAGCGCTGTTTTCTTCATAATATCACCTTCCGTGCGAGAAGAGAGGGCGCACCGCGAACGGTGTCACCTGAATTCCCCTTCAGAAAGCTCCAGGCGAAAACTTCGATCCCTTGGCTCAATCTGGATTTGCCGCTCGTAGCGTGCGGCTGGCGCCGGCGCTCCGCTCATGTCTGCGATCGGATTCGCCACTATCCGGTGCGGGCCGGCCATTAGCGCAAGTTGACGGCCCTCGCCCGGTCGAAGGACAAGGAAAGGTAACACGCCTGACGTGGCAGGATCGGTATCCAGATACACGTTGACCGTCCATCTGGTAGTGTTAATCAGCAGCCCCGGAGTCCGGGGCACGGCCGCGGTCGGCGACGGTGGGCCCTGCCAAGCACCTGGCGGCGGAGGGCCCTGGCCCTGCCAACCCACTGGCGGCGGGCAGAAGCGCCATCCCTCCCTGGCCTCTACCCACTGCTCATTCTGGATACTGGCCTCCGAGAGGCCGAGTGTAAGGATTCCGAAGAAGAACCGGGCGGCATACTTCGAGTCACGCTCTTCGATCGAATCACAGGGACGGATCGCGAGGCTAGCACATCCCGAAAGGATGGCCGCCAATCCGACAAGGGCAATGGCACGCTTCATCGTTGCTCCCTGGAACGGACTGCACTGGACGGGTCAGTACCGTTCCAACTATTTATGCCGACTTCGCCGTTCCGCGCGGTTGCGACCATCGTTATAAGAGACACCGCTCAAATTCGGCGCATCAAGTTGCAACGGCACTAGTAACCGTAGCCATAGCCGCCGCAGTCATACCGATAGTAGCCGAAGACCCAGTTGCCATAGGCGTCATAGTATCCTGGGACCCAGGCTCGCGCGCAGGGCGGATAGGCCCGATAATAGGGCGCCGGGGGATAGTAATAAGCCGGTGCCGGAGACGGGTAGCTATACGCCGGGTACGGTGCCAGCGGAACCCCGAGATTCAGCCCGAAGAAGAAATGCGTTCTTGCCAGCGCAGGATCGGCCGGAATCAGCACCAGGCCGGTCAACACCAGAGTCGCGAGTAGGCCAAGCGCCAGCACTCTCTTTATATTTTTCACCTGCCCCACCTCCTTTCATACTTCAAATACGCTCGACCGCTCTTATGGTAACATCCGGGACAGTGGCGGTCAACGGCGGGGGTCGGCGGGTTTGCAGCGTCGCTCGACAAGGGCCGGTCCTGCTCGTACCGTTCCAACTGGTTATGGCGACGTTGCCGTTCCGCGCCGTCGCGACCATTGGCATAGGGGACGCTGGTCACATTCAGCGCATCGAGTTGGAACGGCACTCGTCGTGACCGCAGGTACCCAACGCTGGCCAAGGCGACCAATGCCCATGGAAACAGTAAGATCAGTGAAATAACTACGCCATACATGGCCTCCTCCGTATAACCCTCTTTGATCCTTTTGATGCTTCATCGAGGCCACCTGTTTAGCCGTTCATATATAATTGTCGCAGCCGGTATGGCGGCCTTCCGCAAAAAGGAGTGCAACATATAACAGATCAGACCCCCGTCTGATCGGGAGGTGATCGATGGTCCGTGCCTACGTCTTCATCACGGCCCGCAAGGCAGAGGAGCGGCAGGTGGCAGACACGATCGGGGAATTTCCCACAGTGAAGTCGGCGCATGTTATCACCGGCAATATCGATGTAATCGCCTTTATCGAGGCTATTGATCTCAGCGCCCTGTGGGATACGGTGAACCAGATTCAGGCTGTCCCTGGGGTGACGCGCACCACCACCAGTGTTGTTGTCGAACCCTCGTAACGATCAGCGGGTCAGGCTGGGCCGGCCAGGAGCGCCGTGGCGACCGCAGTGGCAGCGGCCACCTTTCGGAGGAAGGGAAGATCGAGCGTGTCGAGGGTGTCGGTGCCCAGGTGATAGTGCGGGTTCCGTAGGAACGCGGTATCGGTGATCATGACCGCTGGGTAGCCGGCGTCCCAGAACGGCGCGTGATCGCTCAGGCGGACGACTGGTAGGTCCTCGCCGTTATTCTCCACAATCAGACCTTCCACGGCCAGCGAAGGTACGAATCGAGCCGCCCCCTCCTTAAAAAGTGACACCAGACCCCCTGATCGCCGATTTCCCACCACGCCGATGAAATCCCCTACCGCGGGGGCCAGCACCCCTGGGGGCGCGGTCTGAACTGGACTGGTGTACCCGATCATCTCCAGATCGAAGACGCCGGCAATCGCTGTCCCGCGCCCCCTGGCCTGCTGGACATAGTGCAGGCTCCCCGGGTAGCCGTACTCTTCGAGGGCGAAGGCGACAAAGACGAGATTCTTGTGGAACCGGTGACGCGCCAGGGCTCCAGCCATTTCCAGGAGTCCAGCCACCCCGCTCGCATTATCATCGGCGCCCGGGCAGTCCGGCACAGTGTCGTAGTGGGCGACCACCATGACCTGTTCATCCGATGACGTTCCCGGAAGCGAAGCGACCAGATTTCGAAACCAACGGCCCTCGACGCGGAATCTGTCTTCCATGACGGGTAGGCCGAATCGCTGGAAGACATCCGCGATGTAGTCAGCGACAGCTTCCATCTTGGCTTGGCCATCAAACGGGTCTCTCGGCCCGATGAGGCGCTCGAGGTGCGCGCGGGCCCCACTTTCAGAGATCGCCTCCGCAAGCCCACCGAGGACCGGATCGACACCTGTCACAGATCGCTCCCCGATCCCTCTCGTTTCGGCCGCGTCCGCTGACCAGATGCGAGGATCATCAGTGTCACCAGCCCACAGGCCACCGGACGATCCTCTTCGTCCTTGACCACCACCTCCGACACGATAAGCGTCCGGCCCCTGTGAACCACCTGTCCGTGACCCAGGACCGCTCCGTGCCTGATCGGGGCCAAGAAATTCACCTTAAATTCCACAGTCGTGACTGTCGCGGGGTGGGTGAGGGTTCGCGCGGCCAGCCCACCGGCCGAGTCGATCAGGGAGGCAATGGCTCCGCCATGCATGCTTCCGGAGGTGTTTTTCAGGTGGGCGCGAAGTGGCAGTCGGATCAGTGCGCGACCGGGTTGCAGGTCCAGGATCTCCATCCCCAGATGGTGGAAGTAGGTGGAGGTCCTCTTCAGCAGCGCAACAAGGGGGTGAGGTGCAGTGGTCGATCGAGATGGCTTTGAAGTCTTACGAGGCATCTGAACGCGAAGGGGCGACGCCGATCAGTCGAACTCGGCGCCCAGGGGCTTCCGTCTCGCGAAGCCTTCCTGGAGGGTGTGCCAAAAGGCGATGCTGCTTTCGCCCAGCCTCCAGCAAAGGAAGACCTCCTGCCCCTGCCGCAAGGCGGGGAAGTCGATAAGGCCCGTGTCCAAGTCCTTCACCAGGCAGCCGAACTTGTGGATCTGCTCGATCCCCCGCCGTAGCTCCTGGGCCATGGATTCCAGCTCCTCTTTCAGCTTCGCGAACGCCCTGCCCTCGGCTGTCGCGCCATTCCCACGGACATGCGCGCGGAGCATTTCCATCTTGTCGTGCTTGATGCCCATCTCGCGGCGGACGGCGATAAGCTGTTCGAGAATCGGACGGAGGCGCGGAAGGAGTCGATTGGCTTCTTCGAGGGTGAAGTGCTTCTCGGCCATCCTGTGCTCGGCTGGGAGGTAATGGGAACTGTTCAGTAGCCATGGCTGCGAAGCCACGGGATCGCAGGCGAGGCAAGCCTACGACAGGCGAATGCGAAATGCAAGCGGTTTTGCGGGGAATCCGAGACTCCTGCGTCATTGCGAGCGACTTGGCTTCGCAGCTGCCGGTTCCGGGTCCCAGGTTCCGAGTTGCTCATAACTTGGGACTCGGCACTCGGAACCTAGAACCCTGTTGAGATTGTTTCCTCGCTCCGCTCCTCGCAATGACAGATGCGAACGGCCGGAATCTAACGGGGCAGACTGCAAAGCGCGGCGGTGAAAAAGAGGACCAGAAGGACAAGAAACCCGAGGATCAGGTGGCGGACGGCGGTGCGGCGGGGCTGCTCAGGGGATGGCTCCGGCGATTCCATGCGCAGGGGTCATCAGCGGGGCTTCTCGCCGGACGTCGCCCCGGCCAGCGCCTTGTCGTTGGCGTAGATCGGGACACCGGCGCGCAACGCGAGGGCGATGGCATCGCTGGGTCGGCTGTCCACCATAAGCTCTTTCCCGTCGGCCTCGAGGTAGAGGGTGGCATAGTAGGTGTTGTCCCTGAGGTCGCTGATAATCACCCGCCGCAGGCGGGAGTGAAAGGTCGAGAGGAAGGAGAGCGCGAGGTCGTGGGTCAAGGGACGGGGGGGCTTCATCTGCTGCAGGGGGACGGCGATACTCTGGGCCTCGAAGGGTCCGATGAAAAGCGTGAGTTCCTGCTTCCCCTGTTTACCCCGAAGCAGGACGGTCGTCTGACCGCTTTCCTGTTCGGTCGCCACGCCGAGCACTTCCATTTCATACAAGCCCTTGGGCTCTTCGGCGCCAGGGGCTGAGGGAGGCACGAGGAGGAGGGCGCTCAGGAGGAATGCGCTCAATAACCCCACCTGCGAGGTGACACGATGTCGCGTATTAGTCATTGATGCAGCGAACGAGGCGCCAGCCGTTGAGGAGGTTGACACGATGCACCTGATCAGTGGTCAACTTTGCCTCCTTCAGGAGTGGCATCAGCTTCAGGTCGGTTTTGAACCCGAGCTGGCCGCAGAGGGGGGCGACCAACTCCTCGAAGGCGCCGATGACCTTGTTCTCGCTCTTGAAGTGATTCAAGATAACGAGGTGCCCCTTCTTCTTGCAGACTCGCTTGATTTCCCGAAGGACCCGAACCGGTTCCGGGACCGCGCTGATGACATAGGTGGCCAAGACATGGTCGAAGTATTCGTCGGGAAACTCCAACTTCGAAGCGTCCATCACCTTGAGGGTCACGTTCTCCATGCCATATTCCTGAACCTTCTCCCTGGCCTTCTTCAGCATCTGCCGGGAAAGGTCGATGCCGACGAGGCGGCAATTCCGGGGATAGAGGGGAAGATTCAACCCGGTGCCGATCCCCACCTCGAGCACCTGGTCGTTCGGCCTGATCCCCAGCAGTTGCACCGCCGCGACCCGGCCTGGATGAAAGATCTTGTCGAAGAGGAGATCGTACATAGGGGACATGATGGCGTAGGCTCGCTTGATCTGCTTGTACTCTAAGGCGGGCATCTCTCCCTCCGATAACCCTGACATGGTAGGAAATTCTGACCGGATGATATCCCCCCAGGGTACAGGGGGAAACATTATACCCTACCGGGGCCGCCGTGAAAACAAATTTTCATCAAAGTCCACCGGAAGCCGGACCGCCCGTCCCTGATAGTCTCGATACAGGAGGTAGCCGTGCTGCCGGCCGAAGTCGTAGAGCCGTTTCGTCAGCAGCACATCCTGCTTGCAGTATTCGATGACCCGCTCCAGCTCCCCCGCCTTGAACCACGCCAAGCTCTGCAATCCGTCCGCAGACTTCCGCTCCCCGAGGGTCTCCTGGGTGAGGTGATCCAGCTTCAGGCGGAACCCCAGTCTCCGGTAGATGCACTCCAGGATGTCCAGGGCCGGGAGGGCGTTGTAGTCCAGGTCGGCGTAGCCCCGCAGCACGTCGAAGTCGAATCGCCGAAGGT
>JBGQIR010000130.1:0-5835 GCA_041498535.1 Methylomirabilis sp. (SeqCode) | reverse complement strand
TTCGGCGACTCCGCCGGTGCCATTTCCATTGTACCCTTTGAAGCAAGCTACGAACACTCAAATCAGCCTATCCACTCCACTTCCGTCCTGTACCGAATGCATGATGAAGGCAGCTAGCGCTTCCAAATGAGCCGCGCGCGATCTGAAGTCAACGCGCGTCGCCTCCATTCGGTGTTAGCCGGCCCAGCGGATACGCTCGCTATTCAACCTCGCGCGAGCTCGTCCTGAAGCTGTTGCATCTTGGATTCGAGATGATCATAGAACGGTTTGACCTTATTCTCCGTGTGCCCGAGCTTCTCCAGGACCTCCCTAGGTAAGGAATCGGCAAGCCAGCGATTCCAAATCTCGACGAACTCCAGGAACTCCTGGTAGAACGCGCGAGTGTCCGGTGCGGCCAAATGGTACCGGTCTGTGAAAAGCGTGAGCATTTCGCGGTACTTGGGGATAAGCTCCGCCTTCAGCTGTTCGTTCTCGTAATCGATGATCTTCTTGAACGGGGCAAAGCGTTGCTCGTCGTCGAACATCGGCCGATCCCCGTAGGATTTGCAGATGTCCTGCCAGGCCGCATCAGCGGCGTCGGATATCTTCAACCGAAGTTCGCTCTTGGCGCGGATCTGCTTCCGAATCCCCGCCATAGGCGCGTAGAACTCCCCGAGCTGGCGCTCCCGAAACGCCGCACGACGCTGAATGACAAGGTGTCGTATGCCGAAGTAGTAGACGACCACCGCGCCGACGAGAGCGCTGAGGAGCGGATTCAGGATTGGCAAGTACCAAGGTTCTGCTGGCATCGATCAAAACGCTTCGTGTCTGTCCGGCTAACTATTGAGTATCTTGGTCAGCATGTCCTGGTCCTTGCACTTCCGACGACTGCGGCGATGCTCTCGGGTATTCGAGGACCTGTCACCCTGAGCGAAGCGAAGGGTCTGCTTCGTCCAAGACTCAGATTCTTCGCTTTGCTCAGAATGACACCTCACTTAAAGCATTGGTACTAGTCAACGTAATCCGATTAGGGCTGCGATGGACCGGGTACCAAGATCAATGTGTCTGCCGGACTCCGGAGTCCTCACTCGAGCCTAGCTCAAATTGGTACACTATGCAGGAAGTTAAAGCCGGGCGCGCCTTTTAAGCTAGAAAAGAGATACCAGATGTGGTGTGGAGGACTCTCTCTTACCGCAATATCTAGTGTCTGTCAAGGAAAAAAGGAGTGTTGATCGGAGCGAAGGCGGGGCCGGGATCCAAAGATCGATTGCATGGGGCCAACGCCGTGGATGCCGACGTCGAGTCGGGAAACATCGGGGTGGTTTTTGCTTGCCCGAAGAACGAGGTATATGTAGTATGAGCGAGGAATCCTGGAGAAGGAGGAAGAGATGGCCTACGTGATCGCGCAGCCGTGTATCGGGACCAAAGATCGGGCCTGCGTGGAGGTCTGCCCGGTTTCATGCTTTTACGAAAACGAAGACCAGCTCTTCATCCATCCCCAGGAGTGCATCGACTGCGACGCCTGCCTGCCGGTCTGCCCGGTCACCGCGATCTTCCCCGAGGCTCAGGTTCCCGAGGAGTGGAAGTTTTTCACGCAAAAGGCCATCGACTACTTCGCCGAGAATACCGGCGTGAAGGCGGCGAAGAGCAAGGCCGAGGTCGGATCCGGCGGCGTTGCCGAGGGCTCAACCCACTGGGTCTGGAAGGGCCAAGCAGCCGCGGCTGCCAAATCACCGGCCGCGGTGACCGCAACTCCGGCGCCGGTCCAGGCGCCTGCAAAGCCTGCTCCCGCCGAGGTGGCAGCGACAGTTCAAAAGGTCCAGGCCCCTCCTGCGCCAGCCCCGGCCACGGTCCACGCCACGGTCGCGACTGGACCAGAAACCCTAACCGCGCAAGCTCCACCGAAGGCCATGCCCGAGGCGCCACCCTCCCCGCCTTCGCCCACACTCACATCCGAAGCATCGGCCCCGGCCAAGCCGGCTGTAAAACCGGCTGCGAAAGCTCCGGCTGCGCCTCCGCCCAAGCCGATGGACCCCGATGAATACCGTCGGATTGAGGCGCTTCTGTACCAACTCCTCGAGATGCTGGCCGGCTCCCGGCCGTTCGATGTGGCAGTATTCTCCGAGGCGGAGGGGACAGCGACGCGGCTGAAAAAAGAGGTGGCCGCTGAATTCGGGAAGGAGGCGTACACGGTCTCGGAACTGGAGAAGAAAGGGGTGGTCCTGCGCCAGAAGCACGACCTGGCTCAATCCCTTCTTCAGGCGGTGGACCGAGTCCAATTTGTTGCTCGGTTCAGGGCAAAACGCCGAGGCCTCATGCAGACAGCCGCTGGCGGCGCCGTGACCGGCTTGATCTCGGTCCTCTGTGGCATCCTCTCGCTCCAAACCGTCCGGATCGATTCCCTTTTTACCAGCGCAAATCCCGGCCTGTTGGAGATGCTCCGGTCTTTCCTGAATCCGGAGAGCCTGATCCCGTTCCTGGGCTTTCAGATGATTGCGGGCTTGCTCGGCCTCTTTACGCTTTTCGCGATCTATCAGTGCTGGCACGTGAGCAAGGAGCTGCACGAACTCAAGCGGGAGATGCGGGCCAAGCATATGGATCCGCGGCTGATTGCCCGCTTTGCGTAAGTTTATGCTTTACGCGACTTACTTTCGCGGCCCAGGCCCGGGGACTGTGGGATAGCCCTCCGTCGCAGGAGCCAGACGAGGGCGAGCATCATCCCCAAGACCACGGCCAAGAGAATGATCCAGAAGCTTCGTTGCAGGTACAAGCCGAGCACATAGATCAGATAGAGGTCGTTCTTGCTTTCCCGCCAGGCCTGTTTGTATTCCACCATCGCCGCATCGAGATGCCCCTCTGCCTGAAGCGCCCGCGCTAACCCGAACCGGGCGAAAGCATAGGTCCGCTCCAGGCGCAGCGCCTGCTGGAACTCCTCGATCGCGGTGCGATATTCCTTCCGCCGAAGCCTCGCCCACCCGATCTTCGTCCGCCCCGCTGCATCGTCGGGGCGAAGGGCCAAAGCGCGCGTCAGGATCTCAAGCGCCCCATCGGTCTTCCCCTTCCGGTAATAGGCCCACCCAAGGTCGTACAGGTAGGCCGGATTGTCCGGCTCTGCCGCCAACGCCAGCCGGTACTCTTCTATCGCCTTGTCATAGTCGCCACCCTCCTCCGCGTACAGGCCTGCCATCCCGGCGTGGGCGCGCCCAGAACCGGGATCGAGTGCAAGGGCTCGACCGAATGCTTCCCGAGCTTTATTGACCTGTTTCAACTCCGACGAAAGCCAGCCCAGGTTAGTCCACGCATCAATGTCGTTCGACTGGAGCCCTACCGCCCGCTCCAGCGCGGCCACCGCGTCGGACCATCGTCCCAGCTTCGCATTGAGGACACCCAACAGATTCCAAGACACGAAATCCGTGTCATCCTGATCGACCCGCTGCCTGAGCTCCGCAACCAACTGATCCACCGTCCGACCGTGGCCATACGCCTCTCTCAGTCTCGCATAGGCTTCGGCCCGCATGGGGTCGAGCCGAAGGCAGGTGCGGAACGCTTCGATCGCCTCAGCCATGCGTCCCTCCTGCTGCAGGCTCACGCCCAGACGGAGCTGTCGTTCGGGCTCACCGGATCGATCCGGCAGCGGGCGTGCCTCCGAGGCCTCCCCGGCCAACAGCGAGGCCACCAGGAAAACAAGCACCAACCTCCGCACCCCCTCCCTCACCCCTGTTTCCCGCCTTCGAGGAGCCGCCCGAGGAAAAAGACAGCGCCGCCGATGCCAAGTAGATAGAGTTCCGTCCACATCCCCCGCTCGTCAGTGAGGCCGATGTACAAACCGACCATAAGGTTCAGCATCCCGAAGAGCTGTAGCGCCTTTGCCAGATACCCCACTCTGTCCTCCAGACAAAAGGCTTGCAATCTTGGGCGTGGATGTTAGAATCGCCTTTCAAGGAGGATCCCGATGGAACAGTTCATGGAAATCGCGACTCAGCCGGACAACATCCCTATCATCGGGATGCTGGTCCTTGTCTTGATCTGCTTGGGGCTCGCTATGAAACAGGCGTTTGTCCACGACCGTCTTATCGAAACAGGTCAGAAAGACAAGATCTTTCACGAGATGCACAAGTAGGTCTTTGATTCAATGCGGCTGATCTAGCCGCTTGCTTCCTGAGGAGCGGAACAGGTGTTCATCCTGGTAACGATTGCCATCCTCGCAGGTCTCGCCTTGATTCTCCTGATCAACCGCGCTTCGCCACCGGTCGCGGCTGAGAAGGCATACTATCAGCCCAGAGGAGTCGAGCAGCAACGACTTGAACGACTTGCTCCTGAGCAGTTCGAACGGCTCTGCATCCGACTCCTGGAGCAGATGGGCCTGATCATCAATTCCTTCAACAGCAACAAGCAGGGGCAGATCGACATCACCGCCGTCAACCCTCAACCGATTACTGGCGGGGAATACATCGTCCACTGCGTCATGGCCCCCCCCGATGAACCGATCAACTCCACCCGGATCATCGCCCTGAGCGACACCGTGCGAGCCGAGGGCGCCTCCAAGGGGATCTTCATCACAACCGGCTTCTTCTCCGAAGAGGTCCCGAAGCTCATTGAAGGGCCACCACTCGAGCTGATCAACGGCCAGCGCCTTCGGCAGATCCTGGGGGAACATCGGATCTCCCTCGCTTGAACCCCCCTTCTCTTCATCAGGCTTCGGTTATCCACGGAGCGTCATCGCGAGCCACAGGGCCACCGCACCTAAGACGCTTGTGGCGACAAGGGCGCGGCGCACCGGCCGCTCCGCCTCCTCTCCTGACACACCCTTCGCAAGTCGTGGCATCCAGACAAGACTTAATCCGGTCTGAAGCCCGATCATGACAAGGACGATCAAGAGCTTGCCGATGAGCCGTCTCAGGAAGGCAGGTTGGAAAGCGAACCCGCGCTCAAGCCCCACCCTCAGGATGTTGAGTATTCCGGTCAGCAGCAGGATCTCGATGGCCGCCCAGGACCATCTGAGATAGCGTCTCCCGAGGCCGAGGCGCAATTCCTTCCAGGAGATCGGATCGATGCTCCGACGCACCATGGGAACCCAGAGGAGGCTGAAGAAGGCGGAGGAGCCGATCCAGACGAAAACGGCGAGCAGGTGCAGCGAGAGATTGAACAACCACAGGGAGCTCATAGAGGCCGCCTACATGCCGAAGCGGTCCCTTACCTCATCCATCACCTCGGCTGTGATCTTCTGATATCCTTTCTCCCGGGCGTGCTCCTCGATCCCCTTTTGGGCCCACGAGCGGACGAAACTGGGGATATTGTTCAGGCGTCGAGCCGCCTCTTCGGTCCAGATCGCCCCATGCGCTGGACTCTCCCGCTCGAAGGCGGTGTTGGCAATCGATGTGAAGGGACACCCTGCTCCGGTCGCGGCGGTCTGGTCCGCCGGCGGGACCTCTTCGCGCATGGTGGTGAGGGTGCTCCGGACAAACCTCATCGGATCGGATGGGGCCTGCGGTCCACCGATCCTGACGTCCAGCGATCGGACCACCTGTGTTTCCATCGGATTGGTAAGCAGCGCCACCTGCCGCCTGCAGGTCGGGCAGCTAAACACTACCGTCAGGCTACCATCCTCCGGCCCCTTCGTCTCCTGAATCTTCATCGGTTCATCGCACGGGACGCACAGAAACTTCATCGACTCTCCTCCCTCTCGAGGGGCGCCGGCGGAAGGCGGAGCGCCTCAGCAACTTTGGCAGCGATCTGAGACAAGGCCTTGGCCGCCGGTGTCGAGGGATGTGACAACAGGACAGGGGTTCCCTCGTCGGCGCTCCTGGTGAGAACCGGATCGAAGGGAACACGACCGAGAAAGGGGATTGCCAGGCG
>JBGQIR010000129.1:0-5872 GCA_041498535.1 Methylomirabilis sp. (SeqCode) | reverse complement strand
GAATTCAGTTCAGAAGATAAGCCGGGATTCTGGGAAGTCCGCGGGTACAACAACAACGCTGATCCATGGAAGGAAGAGCGGTACTGGTAGAACTCCCGGTGGCCCACGAACCCGCGTGCTCTTTGCTCGTGTCCCCCTGTCGAAGGGCGTTCGCTTCTGATGCGGTTCTCACACCCCGCACCTCGCACTTTGCACCTCGCACCAGATAATCAAGGGCGTTCGTTTTTGCTTTGCCCCTTCCGGCTTTACAACCTCTGCCCTTTCCGATAAGCTAGTGCCGTTCCAACGTGATGCGCCGAATCTGAGCGGTGTCCCTTCTGGCAATGATCCAGACCGCGCGCAACGGCAAAGTCACCATGAATAGTTGGAACGGTACTAGGCTCCTGGACGGATCCCGCACAGGGCAGGTTACGAGGAGGCTGATCACGCATGAAGGCGCTTTTCGATAATCTTGGGCTGAGGGCGAAGCTCCTCATGATGATGTTCTCCCTTCTGCTGCTGACCCTGGCCTCTCTGTTCGTCCTGTACTGGCAGGCGGAGCGGGCGCTGATCGACCAGGTGGAGAAGCACACCATTGACCTCTCCACGGCCATTCAGATCAGCGTGGAGCGCCTCACGTCCAAGGGGCGGACTGACGAGGCGCGCCTGCAGGATTATGTGAGTCGGCTGCAACAAAAAGGGGTCAATGAGATCTCGATCATCAGCAATGAGAAGGAGGTCATCGCCAGCAGCAATCCCAAGCGGGTTGGGGCCACAATCGACCCCAAGCGTCGGGACCTCTTCATCACCGCCCGGTTGGGCGAGGCGCTCGGGGCCGAGAAGGGTCAAAAGAACTACAACCTGATCGTGCCGATCGTGGTCGGAAATCAGCGGATGGGTTACGCCCTGATCACCATGGTGCTGGATGATTTCGCCCAGATCTCTCGATTTAACTTCATCAAGAGGCTGATCGCGACCGTGCTGGTCTTCGGCCTCGGGATCGTCGCCTCGCTCATCCTTTCCTGGAAGTACACCAAGCCGATTGACCAGGTGGTCCAGGCGGCGCGGCGCGTGGCCCAGGGCGATCTTCGTGAGACCTTGCCTGTGGAGAGGCGAGATGAAATCGGCCAGCTCACCGAGAGCTTCAACGACATGGTGGCCAAGCTCAGGGCGAACAAGGAGCTGGAGAATCGTCTCCATCGGGCGGAGCACCTCTCCAGCATCGGCCAATTGGCCTCGGGGATCGCGCACGAGATCCGCAATCCCTTGAACTTCATCAACCTGAGCATCGATCATCTGCAGAGTCGATTTGGGCCTCCCGATCCACGCTCGAAGGATGAGTTCACCTACCTGGTCTCCGGCGTGAAAGCCGAGATCCATCGTCTGGACACCATGATCACCAATTTCCTGACCTACGGCAAGCCGCTCAAGCTCCAGCCGCGCCCGTGTGATCTGCCGCCGCTGTTAGACGATGTGGCGAGGATGGCCGGCGGGAAGGCAAAGGAACAGGGGATCGAGATCGAGCGTGGCTATCCGGCTGAGTTGCCGAGGGTGTTGGTGGACGGGGAGCAGATCAAGACCTGCTTCGTGAATGTCCTGGTGAACGCCTTCCAGGCCATGCCTCAAGGGGGAAAGCTTTCGATCGCCGCTCAGTTGGTGAATGGGGCCGACCCATCGAGCTCAGCCCCTCTTCCCGGGGACGGACGGTGGGTCGAGGTCAGTTTCCGCGACACCGGGTGCGGGATCGCCTTGGAGGACCTCCCGAAAGTCTTTGAGCCGTACTTCACGACGAAGGAGGTCGGGATCGGCCTGGGGTTGGCCCTGACGAAAAAGATTGTGGAGGAGCATGGCGGGTTGATCGCGCTGGACAGCGCCCGCGAACAGGGAACGACCGTCAGGATCCGGCTGCCGGTGGGGGGGCAGGCCTGATGCCGAGGGGCAGGATCCTGGTGGTTGATGACGAGGGACCGCAGCGGGAGATCCTGCGGACCATCCTGTCGGCCGAGGGCTACTCGGTCGAGACGGCGCCCGGAGGTGGAGAGGCCGTGAGGCGATGCCAGGAGAAGCCATTTGACCTGGTCTTGACCGATCTTCGGATGCCTGGGACCGATGGCCTCTCACTGGTGGAGCGGTTGACGCGGGACGACCCGCCCACCCTGGTCATCTTGATGACCGCATACGGGTCCCTGGATTCGGCCGAGCAGGCGCTGAAGCGGGGAGCATTCGACTACCTGACCAAACCGATCGAGCGGGAAGAGCTTCTGCTCACCATCAAGCGGGCCTTCGAACGGATCCAGTTGAGCGAGGAGAACCGGCTCCTGCGACAGCAACTGGAGGAACGCTTCCGCATCGAAGGGATCGTAGGCAGCCACTTCCGGATACAGGAGGTCTTCGAAAAGATCCACAAGGTCTCTGGGAGCAACTCCACTGTGCTGCTGATCGGGGCGAGTGGAACGGGGAAGGAGATGGTTGCCAGAACCATCCATCGGCAGAGCCAACGCAGGGATCACCCCTTCATAGCGGTGAACTGTGCGGCGATTCCCGAAAGTCTGCTTGAGAGCGAGATCTTTGGCCATGAAAGAGGCGCATTTACAGGGGCTGTGGAGCGAAGAGCCGGCTGCTTTGAGTTAGCGGACGGAGGGACGATCTTCCTCGATGAAGTGGCAGAGATGCAGGTATCGACCCAGGCAAAATTCCTGCGAATTCTCCAGGGCGGAACGTTCAGAAGACTGGGCGGGAAGAACGAGATCGATGTTGACGTGCGAGTCATTGCTGCCACCAACAAGGATCCCGCCGACGCGGTCAAAGAGGGGTTATTGAGGGAGGACCTGTTTTATCGATTGAACGTGGTGTCCATCGTGATCCCGCCCCTCCGGGAGCGAAGCACCGACATCCCACAGCTCGTCGAGCATTTCATCAAGAAACACGCCGAGAGCACACGAAAGCCAATTCGCGGGATCACCAATGAGGCGATGCGGCTCCTGATGAACTATCACTGGCCAGGCAACGTTCGACAACTTGAGGCGGTGGTGGAGCGGGCAATGCTCCTTTCCGAGGGGCCTGAGATCGAGCATTACGACCTTCCGATCGAAGTGCGATTCTTCGCCCTTCCCGCCCAACCCGTCCCTGTGAGTGCGCCTGGCGGCACGTTCGGGATCGAGATCCCCGAACAGGGGATCTCGTTTGAGGCGCTGGAGCGCGATCTGATCGTGCAAGCCATGGAGAAATCCGATTGGGTGATCACGAAGGCCGCGCGGCTCCTGGGCCTGAGCTACCGGACCCTTCAGTATCGACTGGAGAAGTTTCACATCAAACGAGGCAGCATAACCACCTCCACAGTGCCGGAGGGCGAATTCACCGAGCAGGCGTGAGGGCAGAAAGGGGGGATGTGAGTGGGGAGTGTGGTCAAGAAGCGTCGGAAGAAGATGAGCAAGCACAAGCACAAGAAGCTGTTGAAGCGGACGCGGCATCAGCGCCGGAAGAAATAAGGCCAGGCAGTAAACTTTCGAGCCTTTGGCCTGTTCTAATATCATAGATTTGCGTGATTCGCGTTTTGAGAGCCTGGGGGGAAAGCCAGGGGTTATGGTGTTCCGGGGGCGCCCTTGGAAGGGAGCGGAGTTCTGGGGCTCGGCCGATCGAGCGGGGGATGGTTCTCGGTGAGAGACAAGGACCTTGCGCGAGGCGGACTTCGAACTGATCGATCGGTTCTTGCGGGGCGATGGGACTGCGTTCGATGAATTGGTCCGAAAGCGCCAGCGGGAGGTCTACAATTTGGCATACCGGATGACCAGGAATGCTGAGGATGCTCGTGACGTCTCGCAGGAAGCCTTTCTTCAAGTGTACAAGAACCTGGATCGTTTCGATCGTCGCTCCAGCTTTTCCACCTGGCTCTACCGGATCGTGGTGAATCGCTGTCTCAACCATCTGAATCGGGGTTCCCGCTCCCTCCACCGCGTGGTTGACGAGGCACCCGAGCCGGTCGATCCTTCCGTGGGGTCGCTGGGGCAACTGGAGGAGAAAGAACGACAGGACGCCCTGGCCCGTGCTATTGAGACCCTTCCTCCGCAACAGCGGGCGAGCCTGACGTTGCGCGTGCATCATCAAATGGCGCACAGGGAGATCGCCGAGATTCTGGGGGTCACCGAGGCGACGGCCAAGGTGCATTATTTTCATGCCGTGAAAGCTCTGCGGCAGAGGTTGGCTCATTTGCGCGAAGGCGCATGATGGCCGAGAGGATCAACCTTCGAGATGCGATGCGAGGAAGCTGAAACCAGGTTGCTGGAATTGGTGGATGAGGAGCTGCCATCCGAGCGGCGCGTCGAGGCCCTCTCGCATCTTCAGACCTGTACGTCCTGCGCCACCGAGTTCTCCGCGTACCAGAATCTCCTGGCGCTGGTCCAGGCCGACGCGGTTCCGGAGCCGTCGCCGCGCTTCTGGAAGGAGTTCCTCCCCTCGCTGAAACACCAAATCGAACAGGAGGCCTTCGACAGCAAGCAGGAATCCACCGGCTGGTTGGCTGGCCTCCGATCGTGGTTCGTCTTCTCCCGGCCCTTCATTGCCGGCGTGGCTGTTGCGGCGGTCTCCATCCTCATCGTCATCAGGCTGCCGGGCTTCTTGCCGGTCGGGCCCGACCGACACGACACGCCGCCCGCTACGGAGCAGTCCGCGAGCCGCGAAGGCGGGAGCGGGAGTGTGGCCATGAGCCCGAACACCGATGACGTGAAGCGACGCTCAGGCGAGCCGTACGTGCTGGCCGGAGAAATCGTCGACGATCCTTCAGCCCTGGCGGCTGCCATCCAGCGCCTCCCCTGGGTGAATGAGATTGCGGATCGGATCGAAACCGCCTGGGTCCAGCACCCCGAGTCCGACCCTGCGGAATGGATTGCCTCGCTGAGCGAGGAGGAACATCAGATCCTGCTCGATCGCCTGAGGAATTTCCGATGGTCACAGTCATGAGACCTTCGTGGGATGGTGCTTTAGCCAGACGTCGCCGTGCCCTGCTGGCCGTTGTTGGAGTCGTCGGGGTTTTCCTCGTCGTCTCTTCGGCCAAGGGGCAGCCGTTCACGCCTCCAGGTCCCGGTTCGCCTGGACCCGGAGAGGGAAGACGTTTGATTGAGACGATCAAGATCTGGAAGATGACGGAAGCGCTCGATCTCAGTGAAGATCAGGCAGCCAAGCTCTTTCCCAAACTGACTCAATTGGAAGCTGCACGCCGCGAATTCCAGAGGCGGCAACACCTGCTGCGAGATGAACTTGCCGTGCTGCTGAGACAGCGGCCCTCGCGGGACCAGGACATCAAAGCGAGGCTGGAGGAGCTGGATCGCACCGAAGCCGACTTCAGGGGGCGGGAGCGCGCCGTGAGAAACGAGGTCCGAACGATCTTGAGTCTGGAACAACAGGCCCGGCTGACCCTATTCGAAGAGCGGTTTGAGGCCGAGATGCGGCGGACCATCCTGGATCTTCGGATACGTCGCCAGGGGCTCTTCCCATCCGGGCCGCGCCAGGGCCTCGGACCACCCGCCGTCAGAGATCGACCCCCGTTGCCCGTCGAGGGCGGGCCGCCACCCAGATGACCGTGTGAGCAGATCACGGCAGCGAAGCGATCCTTCGCTGCCGTTTTTATTTCCGGAGGTCCGACATGTCAACGAGCCAACCGGCCTCGCCCCGCTCGCGGAGGTGGCGATGGTTGATCGGGGTGGTGACCCTGATACTCGGGATCGCCCTCGTGGGGCCGCTGATCTGGGATGGTGTTCTGAGCGGGCTTCTCATGGTCGATGTGCTCAGGCCGCTGCGGCCCGGTCCCGTGATGTGGGTCACCAGGAGCCCGCAGGAGACGCGGGTGACCTTTACCGGCAGCCAGCGGATGATGGAGGCCAACCTCTACACGCCGGCT
>JBGQIR010000128.1:0-5872 GCA_041498535.1 Methylomirabilis sp. (SeqCode) | reverse complement strand
AGCAGCCGCACGTTGGTGGAGCCGTGCGGCTCATGGCAGTTGGTGCAGCTTTCGATGACCGGCGCATGCTCCCAGAGGAACGGCCCCCGCTTCTCGGCATGGCACGTGTAACAGTTCTCGTTGACCGAGTCTTCGCGCAGCATCGCCGGCGTGGTGGTGCCATGGGGGCTGTGGCAGGAGGTGCACGTCATCTTCTCCTCGCGAAGCGGCATGTGCGAGCTGCGCATGAGCTGGGCGCGCCGGGTCAGGTGACACTGCGAGCAGACCTCGGTCGAGGTTGGCTTTGCCAGGTTGTACCGAGCGGACACCGACTCCATCACCTTGTGACAGGACACGCAGGCGACTCCCCGCACTTCGTGCGTGCTCCCCGTCCAGTAGGTGTGCTCACCCTTCTCGTGACAGCCGTTCACGCAGGTGTCGTTCTGCACCTCGACCGGTTCGGCGCCCTTCCGGAAGGTGATCAGCGTCTCCAAGGCGCTCCCATCTTCCGCGTGCGGGCCCCCGGGACCATGACAGGATTCGCATTCCTGCCGCTCCTTTTCGCTCCGCGGGTTCACCGACATGATGTGCCCCATCTTCGTCTTGTGGAAGGAATCGGTCGATTCCTGGTGGCACTCCACGCAGGCTTCGGCCCCCACATACTTGGCGCCTGGCGGGGGACCGGTCCACGGGGGCTGAGACGCGTCGGTTTTTGTCTTGGAAGGCGCTTCGGCTACGAGCCCTTTGGTCCCGGAGGAGGGCGAACCGGGCAACCACGGGAGGCGACTGCAGGACCATCCAACGAGCAGGACAGCGGCGAGCAAGACTGGCAGGACTAAAACAGTGTCACGTTTCCTCATCTTCGACCCCTCTTGTGTGGAGTTTCGACCGGTAACGCGACTCTACTTGATTTGGGAGATGAACCTATAATATGCCCGAATGAGATGTCAAGCCTTTTCTGTTCCCCGCGTTTGTACCATCGGTTGAATCACCAAACAATCTTAATTGTCAAACAACGTTTTGATATTAATCAAAATTTCCCCAGTTCGACGGCGGCGGTCGGTTTTCGGTCATCAGTACAATGAGCCTGGCGCCCCACCGATGCCGGATCGCCCTTCATTACGAAAGCTATCGCCGCACCATCCACGTTGCGTGGTGGCGGGGTTCTTGCGATCCATCCGCCGCTGCCTGTGGCGAGAGAGGGAGACGCGGCTATTTTTCGGCGCGTGCCCCCCCAAAGGTCCTGATGTAGGCGATCACGCCGCCGATGTCTTCGTCGCTCAGCTTCGCGCCGAACGCCGGCATCGGCTTCTTCCCTTCCTTCACGACCTTTTTCAGGTCCGCATCAGTGAACTTCGACATCTTCTCCTTATCGGTGTAGTCGGCGGGCTTTTTCGATAAATCGTAGGCCCTGGGTCCGTCGCCCTTCCCCTTCTCGCCGTGGCACTTCAGGCACTTGTCTGCGTAGATCTTCTTCCCTTTCGCCAGGTCCTCCCCAAACGCCGGGGCAACCCAAGCCGCGCTCGCGACCGATAGCAGCGTGGCCACACACATGATCGAGACGATCCGCTCGGCTGGCAGTCTCATATGACCCTCCTCCTTTCGTGAAGCGCCCCCGCTTCTCTTCCCTGGTTGCGTGATCGGGGGACCACTGGCGTTGCCTTCCCCCACCTGCTCTCCCTACTCATGTTGCGCTTTGATAATATAGGCGACGAGATCGGCCATCTCCGTGCCGGTGAAATTCGGCCACGGGATCGCCTCCTTTTTGAACGTCTTCTCCATTTTGGGGGCGTGGTTCCAGATCGCGGTGACGAGCCGGATCGGAGAGTTGACCTCCTCCTCCTCCGCCGCGAGGTCCGGTCCCTCCTCTCCACCCCGTCCCTTTATCGAGTGGCAGTGGAGGCACCCTTTCTCCCGGACCACCTGTTGACCCCGTACCGGGTTTCCGGGCTCATCGGAGTAGACCAGGTAGGAAAGGTAGGCAATGATGTCCGCCATCTCGCTGTCGGCGAAGGTCGGGACCGGGATGTCACGTTCCGCCATCTTCGCCCACATCTTCGGCGCGTGATTCCACATAATCGCAGCGACCGCGTTCGCCTTTTTGGGCAATCGCTTCTCAGCCAGGTCCGGTCCGACGGTCCCGCCCTTGCCTCTCACCGAGTGGCAGACGACACATTTCTTCTCGCGAAACAGTTCCGATCCGCGTTTCGGGCTCCCCGCCAGCATGTGGATAAAGTGCCGGCCCTCCCCTTTCGCAGCCCCGTTGATGTAGGCCAGGATATCAGCGATATCCGGGCCCGTCAGTTGGGGCCGGGGAATCCGGCGTTCACGCATCTTCTCGGCCATCTTGACGCCGTGGTTCCACATGGCTGTGGAGAGAAAGATCGGCGAGATGTAGTGGCCGTACTTATCGAGGGCCGGCGCGCCTTTTCCTCCCCGGCCGCCGACCGAATGACAGTTGATGCACCCCTTGTTGGAGACGAGTCTCCGGCCTCTGGCGGCGTCCCCTGGCTTGTCGAAAAAATTCAGATAAAAGAGATACGCCGTAAGGGTTGTCATTTCTTCCGGCGTTAATTTTGGCCGGGAGATTTTCATCTCCTCCATGGCTTCCATCATCTTCGGTGAATGGTTCCACAGGATACCCGCGAATTCCACGACGCTCCAACCTTGTTCAACAGTCGCCAGATCCGGGCCCAGAGTCCCCCCGGAACCCCAGATGGCGTGGCACTTCCCGCACCCCTTCTGGTCGAAGATGCGAGCCCCCTCCAACGGATTCTCCGGCAGGGTCGAGAAGACCGGATCATGGCCATCCACGGCCCTGGCGATAAGGAAGACCGACAAGATCGCTATGACAGCAACGACCCGGTTCATGCCCCGGCCTCCACACCGCTGAGCTGTTCAGCATCGAGCCGTTCCCGATCCCAGCCGACGAAGGTCGCCGCGATCTCGGCAACGCCACGGTAGATGGTGGACGTAGTCTCGCGGATGACCCTTTCGCACATCGCGGGGAGCCAGGTAGCCAGGTGCGCATCCAGGAACGAACGCTGTTCCTGCTTCAGACGTAGGGCCAGATCGGCTCTGCCGGCCGACTCTGCTCTCGCCTCCTCGCAACAGAGGCGGGCCATGAATTCGAGCTCCACGGCAACGTGATCGGGGAGGTCTTTGAGCGCGGCATTGATCGCCAGCCCGGCACGGCGATAGGCTTGAAGCGCCTCTCCTGCGGAGGGACCCATGACCAGGCTCATGGACCCCCGGTAGAGCGATTCATAGGGATAGACTCGCGGCGCTCCCGGCCCCACGAAGAGGCGGTTATACTCCACCTCCAGTTCATCTGCTCCTCCTTGAGCCAGATTCATCGTCGCGTGCCGCCCGCCCTCCTCAATGGCCGCCAGAGCCCGCTCGGGGATTGGAGTTCCAAGCGCCCGCACCACCTCTCGGAGAATCAGCACGGCGGCGTGAGGGGCTCCATGGGAGCCTATTCCCTCCCGGGGGGGACTGAAGGCGACCGAAAGAACCCCGTACACACGCCCTCTGAGTTCAGCCCTTTCAACCATTCCGGCTTCACCTCTTCCCAAGCGCTTCTCCGCCCGGGAGATAGCTCTCGATCCTTTCATGGGCCTCCGCCAAACCCTTCTCCCGCCCCTCACGGATCTCCCAGATCGAGACGATGGGGAACACTTTCGTAAAGCACATATACAGCAGGATGAACATCGCAAAAAAACCCGCCATCATCGACCATTCAAGCCATGAGGGCATGTAGAGTCCTCTGGAGTAGGGAAGACGAGGGTTGGCCAACGAAGGAACGACGATGGTTAGCCGCTCGAGCCACATACCGACGGTCACCGAGGCCGACGCCACGATGGTCCCGGCGATCGTCCGCGTCTTCTGATTGGAGAGGATGGCCAACGGGATAACGAAATTGGTGACGACCATAGCCCAGAAAAACGGAGCATATTTCCCGGATAGCTTCGTATAGAAGACCGCCATCTCCCTTGGCTCCCCGCCATAGTAGGTGGTGAGATATTCCGCGAAGGTGAAGTAGAACCAGAGGAGGGACATGACCAGCAACAGGATGCCGAGATTGTTGAAATGGACCGGCTTGAGATAATCCTCAAGATGGTAGGCCCTTCTGATGATCCCCATCGCGATGATCAGGGCAGCGATGCCTGAAAAGATGGCTCCAACGACGAAGTATGGGCCGAAGATCGTGCTGTGCCACCCGGGTTGGATGGTCATGGCGAAGACCCAGGAGACGACCGTATGGACCGACACAGCGATCGGGATCACGAGGATCGCCATAATCGAGATAGCCATCTCGAGACGCCGCTGCTGTCGCTCGCTCCCCGTCCACCCAAGGGCGAGCAGCCGGTAGAGCCAACGGCGTTTCGTGACGCGATCCCGCAGGAGGGCGATGTCAGGAATCAGGGGGAGGAAAAGGTAGATGGTGCTAGCTGTTAAATACATGGTGATGCTCGTGACATCCCAGAGCAGGGGGGATCGCAGATTGCCGTAGCGAATGACATAAAGGGCCCGATCCGGCCTGCCGAGATCGAGGATGACATTCCCCACCCCGAAGAACAGCACGAGGACAGTGATCACCTCGGCCGACCGGGTGATCGCCCGTCGCCATTCAGCTTGGCACAGGCGAAGGATAGCGGATATCAGCGTCCCGGCATGGCTGATCCCGATGAAGAACACGAAGTTCGTGATATAGAGACCCCAGTAGATCGGCCGGCCCAGGCCGGTGGCGCCGAGGCCATGCGTGAGCTGATAGAGCCAGGCGAAGATCGCCCACGCGGCCACCGCCCCTAGCGCCCCAGCGGTAATATAGAAACCCTTCCCAGTCCGGAGGATCGGCTGGAAAAGGGCGAGATCGGGCTCGTGACTACCCCTTACGTCCGCCATGCCACTCTCCTTCTGAGAGGTAGTACACCTTGGGCTCGGTTCCCAGCTCCTCGAGCAATCGGAAAGCTCGGGTGCTCTCTGCCAAGTGAGAAACGGCGCTCTTGGGATCGTCCAGGTCGCCGAAATACATCGCCTTGGTCGGACAGGTCTGCACGCAGGCTGGAATGTAATCCTCTTCCCGAAGCTCCCTTCCTTCGATCTTCACCTGCTCCTTGGCCTTTTGCAAGCGATGATGACAGAACGTGCACTTCTCCACGACGCCCACCGGCCTCACGGCAACGTCCGGGTTGAAATTGCGCATCTCCCCCGGCCACTGAGGCTTAAACCAGTTAAAGAATTTCACCGTATACGGGCAGGCATTGGTGCAGTAGCGGCAGCCGATACACCGGGGATAGATCTGCGCGACCAGGCCCTCGTCGTTCTTGTATGTCGCCCCTGTGGGGCAGACCGCCGTGCAGGGAGGTCGATCACACTGCATACAGGGCCGCGGGATGAAGCGGGTTCTGACATTTGGGTACTCCCCCTCGACGACAGTGAGAATCTCGATCCAGAAGATCGCTCGGCCCATCTCCGCCTGCTCCGAGCCGGCAAATGGGACGTTGTTCTCAACCCGACAGGCGACCACGCAGGCTTGGCAGCCGGTGCATTTATCCAGATCGATCACCATCCCCCAGCGCGGCATCCCCTCTCCTTTACGCCTTCGAGAGCCTCACTCGCGTCGCGTACCAGGCGACGAATCCGGCCAGGCCGTCGCGCTCTTCGCCAAGGATCTGATTGGGGTTCGCCCCGCTGCCCTGCGCCCATCGGCCATAGGCCTTATGCCCCTGACCCACTGGCATGTTCACGACGTTGGGCATCGCCCCAGGGTAGAGTCGAGCCCGGGTCTTGAATTTGCCCAGGGGTGACTCCACCCAGACCCAGTCCCCGTCGACGATCCCGAGCTGCCTGGCGACCTTCGGGTTGACCTCGACCCAGGAATCCCATTTCT
>JBGQIR010000127.1:0-5884 GCA_041498535.1 Methylomirabilis sp. (SeqCode) | reverse complement strand
CGGCGCTTCGTCAAGCAGGTAGACTTTCTGACTTCGCCCGGATACCTTGATGGGACCCCCGGGGCCCGCGAGCGGGCTGGCTTGCCCAGGGACACCGGCCCCTGGCGGGTGGCAACCTCAAAAGCGTTGTACGGATTTGACGATCACACCAAGCAGATGGTCCTGCTGGGGGTGCTTCGCGGTCTGAGCGCGGATGAGGTTGTCAAGGAGATGGAGTTCACCGCACTCGTCAACGAAAAGGTAAAGGAGCTTGAGCCGCCGAGCCCTGAGGAGCTTCGAATCCTGCGGGAGGAAATCGATCCCGCTCGAGCGATCATTGGCAAGACAGCTCGAGACTAGTGCCGTTCCAACTTTATCTGTCTAACGACACAATGACTTGGAGGCACCTGGATCGATCGTCGCGTAGTCTCACCATTTATCCGAACAAGTTGGAACGGCACTAGCCCGTGCTAGCAGGCACAGTTCATGGGCACAGTCGAGTGCAGAGGACTCATATGAAGGAAGCGAGGAGGGCCTAATGAGCGAGGGCAGGCCGCCAGTCTATCTGGTTGCTGGGGTTGCCAACTTCAACCCACCACCGATCTGGGAGGCGGCCAGCGCCGGAGGTGGCAAGTCGCTTCAAGAATACTGGGAATCGGGGAAGCTCGAGGAGATCTACGCCGAATCGCTTCTCTGGACAGGGTTCGAGCGTCTTGTCGCGGACGCTGCCACCAGGGGAGTGGACCTCTCCCGAGTCACCACCATTAACGTTGCCATCTCTTACACGCACGAGCTCGGCCAGACCACGGAGGAGACTGTCGCTGAGGACTTCGGTCGCCGCCTCGCCAGTAGCCAGTTACGCCAATACTTTCATCACACGCCCAAAATCAGGTGTACCCCCACTCACGCCGCATCCTCCTCCGGCATGGTGCCCTTCAATGATGCGCTTGCAGATCTCATCGAGCGCGGAGAAGAGATGTCGATCGCGGTCACAGGCGGCAATACAAAAGGGACGAATCGGAACCGGCCACGGATTACGCCGGCGGAGACCACGGAGATCTTCGCCAGCCTTGTCTCTCCCTTCGACCGCAAATTCGCGAAGGCGAATATGCTGAAGCTGGGAGCGGCTGCGCTGGGCCGCGCCTATCAACACGATTTCGAGCTGGTCAAGGCGCTAGACAAGTTCGTGTATGAGCAGCGCCTTTACACCCATGAGTTGGCGCGCCGCAAGCTCTCCACCGCCCACGTCACCACGCATCCGGATGAGATCGAAGACCGGACGATTTACTACCCCTTGAAGCTGATCGGCATCGCCCCGCAGAGCATCGGATACGCCGGCCTCATTCTCTCCAGCCAGCCTCCCGCGACAGATCGCGCGGTCCGCGTCGCTGGCGTGGGATGCGGCGTGGACCCATCCAGCATCCGCGACCGAGAAAGCCACCTGTTTTCCAAGGCGATGGCGTCTTCCGTCTCCACCGCGATGACCCAGGCGCGCATCCCCGGGCTGTCGAGCCTGAAGATCCTTGAGCACCATAACCCGTTTCCCAGCGTTCCCCTGACCGAACTAGACGTTGTGTTGAAGAGTCTAGGATATCAGAAGACTGTGACTCACGCCCTCCTCAGCAATGATGTCGGGACCAACGGCACGCTCATCAAGGCTGGCCGTTCCGGCGGAGCGCAGTCGGGCCATGCGATCGCGCCGACCTTCATCCGTCTCACCTTTGAGGCGGCCAAGCAACTCTGGGGCATTGCTGGCTACCCCGCCCCGGAGATGGGACCAAACGAGGTCGCATACGCCGGCATCAGCGGCGTTGGGGGCCATCACGCCTTTGACGGCTACACGATCCTGGTGGGTGGCGGAACCGAAGGGGTGTCGAAACTCCGCACCGCCCTGGAACCCTTCGATCACGACGATTACAATTCAATGGCCGAGCGCGATCTCCAGGAACAAGAAGGTTTGACCAGCGCCAAGGTCCCCGATGGCATGGTCGTCGCATTCATCAGTTATCAGGCAACCAAGGGCGGACATGACTATTTCGGTATTGCGCGCACACCCGACGGCCGTGATTTCCCCTTTACGGCCTCATCGGCGTTCTTTTCGCATTTGCTCCAGACGGCCTATATCGGGACGCCCGTCCGGCTTTCCCCGGAGCTTCACGCCGTCGAGGCCTAACACTTATGCCCCGCCGCGGATGCGGCTCAGAACCCACCTGGGAGATGTCAAGATGAAAACGACATTCCCCGCGCGGATGCAAGGGTAGGGTAGATGGACCAGCCTGATATCCTATTGCAAGTCGAAGACCTCCACATCGCCTTTGGGGGAGTCAGCGCCCTTGCTGGCGTAAGCTTGGAAGTAAGAAGGGGGGAGATCTTCTCGCTCATCGGGCCCAACGGCGCCGGGAAGACCGTCCTCCTCAATTGCATCAACGGCCTCTACAAGCCCGATGCGGGCAGGATCATCTTTGACGGCAGGGACATCGGCTCTCTCCGGCCCCACCAGCGAGCCCGCCTCGGCATTTCTCGTACTTTCCAGAAGATCGAGCTGTTCAGCGGCATGACGGTCCTCGATAACATCAGGCTCGGCCGGCATATCCGCATGAAGACCGGCCTGCTCGACGGCGCGATCTATGTGGGAAGAGCATCTCGAGAGGAGATCGAGCATCGAGAATTCATCGAACGCAGGATCATCGATCTCCTTGAGATCGAACACATCCGGGATAAGGTGGTGGGCATGCTGCCCTACGGCCTTCAGAAGCGGGTCGAGCTGGCGCGGGCCCTGGCTCTGAATCCCACGCTTATCCTGCTGGATGAGCCGATGGCGGGTCTGAACCTGGAAGAGACCGAAGACATGGCCCGATTCATCCTTGAGATCAACGAGGCGGAGCTCTGGCGGACCACCTGCATCTTGGCGGAACACGATATGGGGGTGGTCATGGATATCTCCAACCGAGTGGCGGTGTTGAATTTCGGTGAGAAGATCGCGGATGGGACGCCGCCAGAGATCCAGGCGGATCCTGCCGTCATCAAGGCCTATCTCGGCGAGGTGGAAGACCTGTATGCGACGCGTCGCTAGTCCCACCAGCCCTTCAATGGAGATCACGAAGGACCTCACGCTGCCCAAGCTCCTGCTCCGGACGGCTCGGAAGTACGGCTCCCGGAAGATCGCCATGCGGGAGAAAGAGTTCGGGATCTGGCGGCCCATCACTTGGCAGGAATACCTCGAGCGTGTTAAGGCGCTGGCTCTCGGCTTTGTAGCCCTGGGCCTCAGCCGCTGGGACAAGGTTGCCCTGATCGGGCAGAACCGCCCAGAGGGGCTGTGGGCCGAGATGGCCGCTCTGTGTGTCGGCGGCGTAGCTGTCTGGCTCTACCAGGATTCCCTGATCGACGAGGTTCAGTACATTGTGGACCACTCCGACGCCAAGTTTCTCATCGGCGAGGGGCAAGAGGAGGTCGATAAGGCGCTGGCTATCAAGGACCGCTGCCCGAAGCTGGACCGGGTCATCTGGGATGACCCGAAAGGGATGCGCGGGTACGACGATCCGATCCTGATCAGCCTCGGGGAGGTCAGCGAGCTAGGGAGAAGGCTGGGGGAGCGGGAGCCTCACCTCTTTGAGGAGCTGATAGAAAAGGGCCAGGGGGACGATGTCTGTTTGCTCTTCTATACCTCTGGAACCACCGCCCAGCCCAAAGGGGCACTCCTGACCCATCACAACATGCTCAAGATGGGCCAGAACATGATGGCGGTGGACCCCTGCAGCGAGGATGACGATTTTGTCTCGTTCTTGCCATTCGCCTGGATTGGCGAGCAGATGATGTCGATCTCCTGTGGGCTGCAGGCCGGCTTCACGATCAACTTCCCTGAGAGCCCGGAGACGATACAGCAGAATATCCGCGAGATCGGCCCCCAGGTCCTTTTCTCGCCCCCTCGGGTCTACGAGCAGATGGTCCGAACGGTGCAAGTTCGTCACCTGGACGCCCCGTTTCTCAAGCGGAGGGTCTACGACCTGACAATGGAGATAGGGGGAAGGATCGCTGACCTCAAGCTGGCCAGGAAACCGATCCCTTGGTGGCTCACGACACTCGGGGACTTGGCCGATCTGGCTATCCTCAAGAAAATCCGCGACCACCTGGGTCTGGCCTGCGTCCGGCGAGCATACACTGGAGGCGGAGCCCTGGGCCCTGACCATCTGCGCTTCTTCCATACCATCGGCGTAAACCTGAAGCAGATCTACGGTCAGACGGAGATCGCCGGGATTTCGGTCCTCCACCGCGACGGCGACGTCAAGTTCGACACGGTTGGAACACCCCTTCCCGAGACGGAGGTCCGGATCGCCCCGGACGGTGAGATCCTCTCGCGGAGTCCCTGCGTCTTCAAGGGATACTACAAGATGCCTGAGGAGACCACCAGGACGCTCAAAGACGGCTGGCTTCACTCAGGGGACATCGGGTTCCTGGATGTTGATGGTCACTTGGTGGTGTTCGATCGGCGCAAGGATGTCATGACCCTCTCCGATGGCAGGCGGTTTGCCCCTCTGTATGTCGAGACGCGTCTGAAATTCAGCCCGTACATCAAGGATGTCTGGGTGATCGGGGACCAACGTCCGTTCTTGACCGTCGTCGTCTGCATCGATGCTGGAGTGGTCGGGAAGTGGGCTGAGGACCATCACATCGCCTATACCAGCTATTTCGAGCTTTCTCAGAAGGCGGAGGTGCGCCGTCTCGTGGCGGAGGCGATCAGCTTTGTGAACCGGAGTCTGCCGGCTCCAGCCAGGATTCGGAGGTTTGTGAACCTCCACAAAGAGTTCGACGCCGACGATGACGAGCTCACCAGGACGCGGAAGATCCGTCGGGCCTTCCTGGAGGAGCGCTACCGTGAGATCGTCGAAGCCCTCTACTCGTGGGCTGCGGAGATCCACCTCGATACGACGGTCACCTATGAGGACGGCCGGGTGGTCCACAGTAAGACGGACCTCTGGATCGTGGATGTCCCGGAAGAGGCAGTGTGATGGAGAAATTCCTCGAGCTTGTGATCACTGGGATTCTGGTGGGGAGCATCTATGCCCTGGTAGCGCTCGGGTGGACCATCATTTACAAATGCTCGGGCGTCCTCAACCTTGCGATGGGCGAGCTGACTCTCATCGGAGGGTATGTCTGTCTGGCGTTCTACACCTGGGGATTCCCCTTTCCGGTGGCTCTTGTGGGCACGCTCATCATCGGCTTTATTCTCGGATTGCTGACCGAACGTCTGTTTCTCCGCCGCATGATCGGCCAACCCGTCCTGGCTGTCATCATGATCACGGCTGGGCTCTCCTTCTTCTTCCGGGCGGTGGTGGGGTTCATCTGGGGCACCGATACCAGGGTTTTTACGCCGCAGGTTTTCCCAACAGAACCGGTGCGCTTCGGCAGGATGGTTTTGGGCCAGGTGTATATCTGGAGCTTTCTCGCTGCCCTTGTGCTCCTCGTGGTCTTCGTGGCATTCTTCCAGTACAGTCGCTGGGGCCTCTCCATGCAGGCCGCGGCCGATGACGAGATGGCAGCCGTTTCCCTAGGTGTGAGTGTCAAGCGGGTTTATGACCTAGCCTGGGCCATCGCTTTCATGTCGGCCGGGGTGGGAGGCACCCTGCTCGGGAACATCAACGGTCTCAACATCTCGGTGGGCCACCTTGGGATCCTCGTCCTGCCTGCGGTCGTCTTTGGGGGGCTCAACTCGATTCCCGGTGCGATCGTTGGGGGGATCACCATCGGCATCCTTCAGAACCTGTCGGGTGGCTACCTGGAGCGGCTGACGGGGGGTGGCGTAAAGGACATTGCCCCGTTCGTCTTCATGGTAATCATCATGCTGTTCCGGCCATACGGCCTCTGGGGCTGGGAGAAGATCGAACGGGTCTAGGGTGCAATGTTGCTG
>JBGQIR010000126.1:0-5964 GCA_041498535.1 Methylomirabilis sp. (SeqCode) | reverse complement strand
GTAAGGATACGTGTCCTGTCCGAGATACTTCTTGGTCAGCGAGTCGATGTGAGTGTCCGCCCCGGTTTCGGTGATCTCCGTCACGCGGCCCCTCACTGAGAGGTAGCGGTACGGGTTGTCGGGGTCCATGATCTCCAGCGCCACCTGCGGGTTTCGACGCATGTTCCGGTCCTTCACCCGGCCCTTTGCGCTATTGATCCGAACGTGGGTTCCGTCATAGTCGCACCAAACCGGGGTGACTTGCGGTGTGCCGTCCGGCATGAGCGTGGCCAAATGCGCGAAGGCTCGTTTCTGAAACAGGTCGCGGTAGCTCTCAGGAATATTGTTGGACATGGTCCTCTCCTCTGCTTCGGGTTTACCGAATTATCCAGGATGTCCCCGCCTGGGTCAAGGGTGACGTAGGCCGCGCTATTTCAGGGCGTTGAACCACGCTTTCAGGGCCGCAAAATAGCGCCGCTTCACCGCGAAAGGGAACCGAGCATTGGCCGGGCTGGTGGAGGGAATAACGAAGATCTTTGAGAGGCCGATCGTCACACGCTGCCGGCCGAAGCCGCGAAAGGACGTGTCGCCGAAAAAGCCCAGGAAGGCTGTCTTGCCGTTGAAGCAGACGATCCGTGGCTCGCAGCGCAGCAGTTTCTTCTCGAGAATCACTCGGCCATTCCGAAACTCCTGCGCGCGCAGTTCATGCACGCCTCGGGAGGGGCGCTTGATGATATCGGTCAGGCCATAGCCAAAGGTGAGGAGTTGACGGTCCTCCGCCGGCGCCAGCAGGACCGGTGTCAGCCCGGCCAAGTACAAGCACCGCCAGAAACCGTTCGCCGGGTTCGCGTAGTAGTGGCCCGCCTTTGCCGAAACCGACCCCGGATTGATCCCGACGAACACAATGTCAAGACCCGGCCCGAGATAATCGGGTAGAGGGTTGAGGGCGAAGGCGTACTGGTCAGTCGATGGCTTCGGCATAGGGTCCGGAAGCGATGTCGCGGTCCGCTCAGCGCGCGCCCCGAGTGATCGGCTCTTCAATTCGCCGGTTGATCGCGTTCATTGGGCTGCAGAACCTACTCTACTGAGCCGTCCGCCCGGGCGCAATGGATTTATGCTGGCTGCAAAAATAGTCCGATTTGCAGTCCGATTTGCAGTTGCGCTTGCACTCACGCGGCGCAGCAGGTATGCTGTCCGCCATGGCCGAACGACAATCCGACTCCCGCTGGTGGCCCGTCCGGTTCCTGCATGAATTGTGGTGGTGTCTTCGCCGGCGGGATCTCTCCATGATGGCGGCCGCCATCAGCTTCTACGGCTTGCTCGCCCTCATCCCATTCCTCCTGATCGGCAGCGCGGTCCTGGGGTTTTTCGCCGGGTCGTCGCGGGCGACCGCGCATGCCATTAGCGACGGGATCCGCCGTGTCCTTCCCCAGGTGACCGGCGGGCAGATCGAGGCCGCGCTCGACAGCTTTATCCAGGGGCGGCGGGTGGCGGGCGGACTCGGGCTGATCTCGCTCCTCTGGGTCGCCTCGGGGGCCTTTGAGATGGTGGCGTCTGGCCTTACTGACCTCTGCGGGGTTGAGGAGTCCCGCTCGTACCTGCGCCGCAAGGTGACAGCCCTTCTGCTGATGCTCACCTCTGCGGTTGGCTTTCTGCTCAGCCTGGCGGTGGCCTCGCTGGTTACCGCGATCGAGGCGCTCGGTAACCGCCTCCTGGAGGTGGTGCCGGCCGGCGTCAGCCTGCCACACGGCTTCCTCCTCCGCTTCCTTCCGGCTGCCGTGGTTGGGGTCACCTTCCTGCTCATGTACCGTTTTGCGCCTGCCCGCCCCATCCCCGTGGCCGCGGCGCTCTCTGGAGCAGTCGTCGCCGGCGCCCTCTGGCACGTCGCCAGGCAACTCTTTAACTGGTACCTCCTCACCTTTGCCCGATACAACCCGGTCTTCGGACTCCTCGGCAGCGCGATCGCCCTCCTTCTGTGGCTGTTCTACTCGGCGCTCATCTTTCTATTGGGAGGGGCGATCGCCGAGGCGGTGCGCCGGGCGTCCCGTTCCGCCCCTTCATGATCCGATCGCCGTCACGCCGACCGATTCCTCCAGTATCGAGGCGCACCGGCCTGAAGATCGCCCAAGCGAAATGAAGCCAAGTCCCGTAGAAGATATTGCGTGGCGCGTAACCGAGGAGGAATCGAGAATCTCGGCAGGCCCCGGTTCTTGTTCCAATCCCGCGCCTGTGATATGGTGTGGCGGCATTGGCCGGGCCTCCGCGCGGAAAGGGACGCACGTTGGCGATGGGACTCAAAGACGAGGTCGTCAAAGCGATTGATCGGCTGGCGGGCGAGCTGATGGCCACCAGCCGCTTTCTCCACCAGCACCCAGAGTTGGCCTACGAGGAGCGGGAAGCAGCGCGCCACTTGACGGCCCTCCTCAAGGCGCATGGCTTTGAGGTGACCGAGGCGGCGGGCGGCCTGCCAACCGCCTTCCTGGCCAGGGCCGGTGTGGAGCGGCCGTCGGCAACCGTCGCGTTCCTCGCCGAATACGACGCGCTTCCCTCGCTCGGCCATGCCTGCGGCCACAACCTGATCGCCGCCAGCTCCGTGGGCGCCGCCCTGGCCCTGCAGCCGCTGCTGCCCGCGCTGGGAGGCCAGGTGCTGGTGGTCGGATGCCCCGCCGAGGAAAGGGGTGGCGGCAAGATCGCTCTCGTCAAGGCCGGCCAGTTTGCGGGGATCGACGCCGCGCTCCTGGTCCATCCCAGCAGCCGGACGGAGCTCTTCAAGTGCGCCCTGGCCATGCGGGCGCTGAGGGTCGAGTTCTTCGGCAAGTCGAGCCACGCCGCCGCGGCCCCGCATCTCGGGATCAACGCGCTCGATGCGGTGCTCCTCACCTTCACCAACGTCAATGCCCTCCGCCAACAGCTCCGGGATGACGCCCGCATCCACGGGGTCGTCACCGACGGCGGTCGGGCGCCCAACATCATCCCGGACTATGCCGCGGCTCGCTTCTACATCCGGGCCCTCGACCTCGACTACCTTCGCCACCTGCACCACCGCGTGGCCGCCTGCTTCGAGGCGGCTGCCCAGGCCACTGGTGCGAGGGTAATGATCACTGAGGAGGGGGAAGAGTACCACCCGATGAAGTTCAACCGGGCGCTGGGCGGCATCTTCCGCGCGAACCTGGAGGCCCTGGGTGAGCGGGTGGAGCAAACGCCGGAGGATCAAGAGTTGGGGTCCACCGACGTGGGTAATGTCAGTCAAGTGGTCCCGACGATCCAGCCAACCATTGCGCTCACCGAGCGGCCCGAGGTGGTCTGCCACACGACCGCCTTCGCGCAGGCGGCCGGCGGACCTGCTGGAGATCGCGCTCTGCTCCTGGCGGCGAAGACGCTGGCCCTGACCGCCCTGGACCTGTTCACCGACCCCGCCTGCCTGCGGCAGGTGCAGGAGGAGTTTCGGCAGACGTGAGCGCGCCTTGGCGAAGCGCCGCCCGGCCTGCGCTGACCTGCCGACCATGCTCGCGTTCCATCGCCCGGCATCGGCGTTGGCATCTGGAGGCCCCATGAAGCTCTCCGTGATCATCCCGGTCTATAACGAGCGGCACACGATCGAGCTGCTTCTCAAGCGGGTGGAGGCGGTCCGTTATGAGAAGCAGATCATCCTGGTCGATGACGCTTCGACCGACGGGACGCGGGAGATCCTCCAGCGGCTCGCGGGGGATTACCGGGATCAGGTGCATCTCGTCCTCCACCCCCAGAACCGCGGAAAGGGTGCGGCGATACGCACCGCCATCGAGCACGTCACCGGTGACATCGTGATCATCCAGGACGCCGACCTCGAGTACGACCCCCAGGACTATCCGGCGCTGCTCGGCCCGATTCTGGACGGCCATGCTGATGTCGTCTTCGGCAATCGGTTCCACGGCGGCCCCCATCGAGTCCTCTATTTCTGGCACTATGTCGGGAACCGGTTCCTCACGAACCTCTGCAATATAGTCACAAATCTCAACTTAAGCGATATGGAGGTCGGCTACAAGGTCTTCCGAGCCGATGTGCTCCAGCGCCTCCGCCTCAGGTCAGATCGGTTCGGGATTGAGCCGGAGCTGACCGTCAAGGTGGCTAAGCTCGGATGTCGGATCTATGAGGTCCCCATCGCGTACCATGGCCGGACCTATGCCGAGGGGAAGAAGATCGGCTGGAAGGATGGCATTGCCGCCCTCTACTACATCATCCGTTTCCGGCTGTTCGACTGAAGCAATGGTGGCCAAATGCTTGCTATTGAAACCGCGACGGGCGCCAGCAGTCGCAATTGTGGCGGACGTCCTTATGCTACTCTCGTTAGGGGGTCTGGCCATCGCATTGACTGGAAGGCTGCCCTTTTCTGGGGTCTATTCTTCCCCATTTGGTGTTATTAAGATCGGGCCCAAACCCACCATTTGGACCGAACTGTTTGTTCTCTCAGTCTTAGCCCGAATCACATTCCGCCGGGAAGGTGGACTCGTTACAGGATTGTTCAGGCACCCGACCGCAACTCGCCTTTTTTTCATCGCGCTATTCATTTATAACGCGAATGGCAAGCAGATCGGAGCCGTGGATACCATGCCTGCTCGTCTCCTGCCCTATAGCATCCTCAGGGAGGGGAATTTCGATTTGGATGAGTTCCAATTGCTCTATGCCCATGGAGTTCCCGGATACGTTATTGAAACAGGCGGCCATCTGGTATCGGCCTATCCACCAGGCCCCCCCACTCTGGCACTCCCTTTCTTTCTTTTGCCCGTCTTGGGTGGCGTCCCCCCTGAGTCCAAGCTCCTATCTGACGTGGAAAAGCTGGCCGCAGCCACCTTGACGGCCTTGTCCGTTGCGCTGGTCTATGCGGCACTGGAGAAGCTTGCGGGACAGAAGGCGGCCTTGATCCTGAGCCTAGCCTATGCGTTCGGCACAAGCTCTCTCAGCATTAGCAGCCAAGCACTTTGGCAACATGGCCCTAGCCAACTACTCCTTGCGGCTAGCCTCTATTGTCTCGTCAGAGGGGCGCAACAACCGAAATGGGCTGCCTTTTCAGGATTGACACTCGGTTAGGCCGTATTGTGCCGCCCTACTGATCTCCTTATTGCGGTCCCTCTCGCGCTCTATGTATTCCATGCTCATCGTAACCAAGCCTATCTGTTCACGCTCTTCACCCTGCCGTCCGTTGTCTTCATGTCCCTTTACAATTACCGGTACTTCGGGTCACCTACTCGAATAGGATATGACCAAGGGTTTTTCTCAGGAGCCACCTTGAACACTCCGTTTTTCGATGGCCTGGCAGGGATCCTTATTAGTCCCAGCCGCGGGTTATTCGTCTACTCGCCTGTATTCCTGTTCTCACTGGTTGGAATTTATATCTCCTGGCGTCGCCCTAGCGATTTGCTCTATAGGTACTTGAGTCTTGGGGTTGCTGCGGTGATCGCGCTATACAGTAAGTGGGGCCACTGGTGGGGCGGCTGGGCCTTCGGTCCCCGGCTCCTCGCAGACTTAGCGCCTGTGCTCACGATATTGATCGTACCTGCCTTCCCTCGCCTCACGGCCACCCCGATCCTGAAGCGCGGCCTGTATGCGCTGACGGCGCTTTCCATCGCTCTCCACGCGCTCGGCGCATTCGCGCCGGGAGTCTGGAGCCCGGGGGGCAACCCTCGGTCGAGCCGGTTGTGGTCTTGGGCGGACGGGGAGCTTGTCTATCGCGGGCGCCTCTGGCTTCACAAGCTCGTCGGCGCGCCTCGACCTCCCGAGCTCCCGATCGTCTCGCTTTCAGCAGACCGCAGTCACTTTCGTCGGGGTACACAGGTGAAGGTGACGGTTATTGTCCAAGGGGCGGATTCGGAGGAAGTTGACCTCTACCTCGCGATCCTAGACCCGAGCGGCAAACGCACCTTCATTGGCCCTTCAGGTCTGGCTACTGCCCCGGTTCCGCTTCTGTCGCCGGTTCCTAGGGCCGCGCTTGTCGAGAGAAGCGTTGTG
>JBGQIR010000125.1:0-5966 GCA_041498535.1 Methylomirabilis sp. (SeqCode) | reverse complement strand
CCCGGCCTTCGTCGAGGCGATCTTTAAGCGTCACGACCTCCCCCTGCTCCTCAAAATCGGCAGCCTCGATGACATTGAACGCGTCATTCAGCACCAGTTCCTGACCTTTGCGGAGGTCTTCTGGCTGCAGGGAAGGATGGAGGTTGACCTTCAGCTTTCGCCCGCCCGTGTAAATGTTGGCCGTGCCGTCAGGGTTCATCGAGGAGAAGATCCCGTAGGAGCTTGGCGGCGAAGAGAGCTTTTCCACCTCCTCACGGAGGCCCTCTATCTGCTGTTTCGCCTGCTGCAATGCCTGAACGATCCGCTCATTCTGATGATGAGCTTGGCCCAACTGTTCCCGCGACTGGTCAAGCTTGGACCTGAGGAACTCAAACTCCTTCGGGGTCTGGTCCAATCGCCGTCGGAGGTGATAGATCTCCTCTTCGAGGGATTTCACCTGCGCCTGGAGAGCCTCGATCTCGCCCTCATACTGGGAGAGCTTTCTCTGGTACGATGTGTCGCTCTTCGGAATCTGCTCGGAGAGCTTCCGCATCGTCTTCCTGAGGGAACTTAACTTCGTCGAGGCCTTGTCAGAGTCGCTCATTGCGGTCGAACCTCCTTGCGCCCTTGATCCTTCGATTCACTTTGGCGCTTCATGGTGCAAGGGCGGCTTCATGCTTAAGGCACTATATTACTGCCGATTTGTTGGCTGTCAAGTGTTTTTCCCCCAGCTCACAGCGGAAAAATCCGCTTCGGAAGCCTTTTTTCGGCCTCTCCCCATGGCGTCAAGTAGTTCAGAGTTGAGAGTTCAGAGTTCAAAGTTAGATCGTAATTCCACCCGCCTTTTCCGTCTATGAACTATGAACGCTTTTCGGTCTACTCTGAACACCTTCTCCGTGCTCGAGATTTGACGTGGCGCGACTGTGAGGCCATGTGGTATGTTAGAAGCGATCATTTCAGCAGGCTTGCTGAGCACACAGCCTGCGTACGGGATGGGGATGCCACGGCGACGGATACGCAAATATACCCGACCTGCAACCCGCGTGCTTCTGATCGTAGCGGCCGTGGTCATCTCCTTCATCGTGCTCATGGTGTTCGCCCTCGGATGGTGAAGAGCGTTCAGGGTTCAGAGTTCGTAGTTCGGAGTTCAGCGTTCAGAGAACACGCTCCATCTTACACGTCGTTCTTGCTATGAACTCTGAACGATTTCTGGCCGACCATGAACGCTTTTTCCCTTCGTGATGAGTTGATTTACAAACGCGCTTGGGAGAGATTATACTCAGCCCCGGTTTCGCGATCAGACGAAAGGTAGCGGCATGCCAGACCTCGACCTCACACCGGCGGAATTACTCAAGATCTACTACTACCTCAAGTTGACCCGCGGCCTGGAGCAGCGAGTGATCATCCTCTATCGGCAGGGGAAGATCATCGGCGGCGTGTATATCAGTGCAGGGGAAGAAGCGATCGCCGTTGGGAGCGCGTCTGCGCTGGAGCCCGATGATGTCATCGCTCCCACCCACCGGGACCTCGGCGCGAATCTCATGAAAGGGATCACGCCGAAGGAATACGTGGCGCAGTACCTCGCCAAGCGGACCGGGCTGACCCGTGGGCGAGATGGCAATGTCCATTATGGCGACATCAGGCGTGGCGTCATCGGATTCATCAGTCCCATGGCCGACCTGCTTCCGGTGGCCGCAGGGGTTGCACTGGCCTTCAAGCTCCGACGCGAGCGCCGAGTTGTCGCAGCCTTTTTCGGTGACGGGGCATCAAGCCGTGGAGATTTCCACGAGGCCTTGAACTTTGCCTCGGTGATGAAGCTGCCCGTCGTGTTCATCTGCCACAACAACCAGTTCGCCTACTCCACACCATTGCAGAAGCAGATGGCAGTCGAGCATATCGCCGACCGTGCCACAGCCTATGGGATGCCAGGGATCGCGGTCGATGGCAATGATGTGCTGGCTGTCCGCGCCGCCGTCGCCCACGCGGCATCGCGCGCGAGGCAGGGAGAAGGTCCCTCGCTCGTGGAAGGCAAAACGATGCGGATGCGAGGCCACGCTGAGCACGACGATGCTTCATATGTCCCGCCCGCGCTGCTCGCGGAGTGGCGAAAGCGAGACCCGATCGACCGATTCGATGCCTACTTGCGGGAGCAGAAGATCCTGGATGACATCACGGCCAAGGAGATCGCCGAGCGCCTCTCCAAAGAGATCGAGGAAGCCGTCTCATTCGCGGAATCGAGCCCATTTCCCGATGGGAAGGACCTGCTCGAAGGAGTCTACGCCTCCCCGTAGAGTTCACAGTTCACGGTTCACAGTTTACAGGGAGTTCACGCTCAGCCGTCGGCGGTCAACGGTCAGCAGCGTTCGTCACTCGTCTACGTCTCATAGCGGAGAAAGAATGGAGATCACGTACCTCGAAGCGATCCGGCAGGCATTGTGGGAAGAGATGGATCGAGATGAGCGGGTCTTCATGCTTGGCGAGGACATCGGTGTGTACGGCGGCGCGTTCAAGATCACGAAGGGGTTTCTCGAAAAGTTCGGGCCGGAGCGCGTCATCGACACGCCGCTGTCCGAGTCCGCGATCGTCGGGGCCGCCATCGGCGCCGCCCTCATGGGGATGCGGCCAGTTGTGGAAATGCAGTTCGCCGACTTCATTGCCTGCGCCTTTGATCAGATCGTCAACATGGCGGCCAAACATCACTACCGGATCGGCGAACCGGTCCCCATAGTGATCCGGGCACCCTACGGTGGCGGCATCCACGCGGGGCCCTATCACTCCCAATGCCCCGAGGCCTGGTTCTTTCATGTAGCAGGCCTGAAGCTCGTCGCTCCTTCGACTCCTCGCGATGCGAAAGGACTGTTGAAGGCCGCGATCCGCGATCCCGATCCCGTCATCTACTTTGAGCACAAGTACCTCTATCGCCATCTAAAAGGGGAAGTGCCGGAAGGAGACGACATCGTACCGATCGGCAAGGCGGAAGTGAAGCGCCAAGGGAGTACCATGAGTGTTATCGCCTACGGCGCGATGGTCCAGCAGTCACTCGAAGCGGCGGAGAAGCTGGTGCCGGAGGGGATTGACCTGGAGGTGGTGGACCTGCGAACGCTTCAGCCATTGGATATGGAAACGATATTGACATCGGTCAAGAAGACAGGCCGGGCGTTGGTGGTTCACGAGGCGCCGAAGACCGGCGGGATCGGAGGCGAGATCGCAGCTCGGTTGGCCGAGGAGGCGTTCCGCTTCTTGGATGCGCCTGTGGTCCGCGTGGCGGCTCCCCACATTCCTGTCCCCTTCAGCCCGGCGCTGGAAGAAATGTACTTGCCCAACGCCGATAAGATCGCCCTTAAGGCCCGAGAGCTGGCCAACTTCTAACAATGAACGTCATGGTGGTGATGCCGCAGATGGGCGAAAGTGTCGCCGAGGGGACGGTCGTCACCTGGCTTAAGAATGTCGGCGAGGTGGTGGCCAAGGATGAGCCGCTGGTCGCCATCAGCACCGACAAGGTGGATGTCGAGATCCCTTCTCCAGCCGCCGGGGTGCTCGCCGAGATCGTCGTCCAGGAGGGGCAGGCCGCGCCGATTGGAGCTGTGCTTGCCTACATCGGCGAGGTGCCTCTAACAGAGGCGGCAGCCTCTCCGGGCATCTCGAAGGCGGAGCAGGCGGTGGGGGTGACGCAAGCCGGGCCGGTCGTGAGCCCCACTGCGCCCCGCCCGCAGACATGGCATTCTCCCGCGGTCCTGGAACTCGCGAAGGAATACGGCGTGGACCTGACCCAGGTCAAAGGAACCGGGTCAGAGGGGCGCGTCACGAGAAAAGATCTTCTGGACTTCGCCAGCCAACGATCAATAGCCGCAGCCGTGCCGGCCGACAAGAGGGCTGCGGCCTTTGAACGTGCGGACCGGGATCAGATCCTCCCGATCAGCCATCTCCGGAAGGCCATCGCGGAGCATATGGTCCGAAGCAAGCAGACCGCTCCCCACGTGACGCAGATCCACGAGGTGGATGTGACGGTCATCGCCAGATATCGGCAGGCCAACAAAGAGGCATTCTTCCAGCGGACAGGGATTCATCTCACTTTTCTTCCCTTTGTGGTGAAAGCCACTGTGGATGCTCTGCGGGCTCACCCGCTGATGAATGCCTCCTATACCCAAGACGGGATCGTCATCAAGAAAGCGCTGAACATCGGGGTCGCGGTGGCTCTCGAGGATGGCCTCATCGTCCCGGTGCTGCGGGAGGCAGACAAGAAGAGCTTTCTGACTCTGGCGAAAGAGTCGGCCGATCTGGCCGCACGGTCTCGAGAGAAGCGGCTCAAACCGGAGGAGGTCCAGCAAGGGACCTTCACCGTGAACAACCTTGGCGCCTTCGGAGCGCTGATCGGGACCCCGATCATTGTCCAGCCGCAGGTCGGCATCCTGGGCTTCGGCAGGGTGGTGAAACGACCTGTCGTAATCGACGACGCCATCACCATCCGTTCGATGGCCTACCTCTGCCTTTCTTATGACCACCGTCTCATCGACGGCGCCTACGCCGGCGCATTCTTGAACCATATGCAGTCCAACCTCGAGCGATTCGACTTCGCAATTCTTCCGTAGATCTTCCCTGGGTGGTCCGACTGGCACATCAAGGACTGGGGCCTGCCGATCCGGACCGACATGCCAGAGGAAGTCTACGCCTTAATGGATCTCTACCCCCAACCGACGCAGCGCCCCTCGGCGCAGTATATCCCCATCCCCTATAGGCGCGAGGGCGAACCCCGACCAAAGGGAGGCGCATAGGGCTACCGAGAACAAGTCCCGAAAAGCCGAAGCTCCCCGATTCCTCCCACAACGCGATCCGCCAGGCTGATACCATGGTCCGACACCTCATTTCGGAGTTTGCCCTTGCGGTCAGGAAGGTTCATGGCGGAAGGACTGGTGCGGCGTAGGAGATCGAGCCCCGCTTATGCTGTTCGGCTTTCAGGACTCATCGAAACACCAACGGGCGAGCCGGTCTTCAAAGAGGCTTCGCCAGTTGCTTGCGAAAGTAGTCGATGGTGAGGGCCAACCCTTGCGCGATGTCCACTGTCGGCTCCCAGCCAAGTCGCGCCCTTGCCAGCCCGATATCCGGCTGACGGACACGCGGGTCGTCCAAGGGCAATGGACGGAATTCGATAGTGGAGGGGCCGCCGACCGCCTGGAGGACCATATGGGCGAGCTCACTGACCGTGAACTCTTTCGGGTTTCCCAGGTTGACCGGTCCTGTCTCGTTCGACATCAACAGGCGGTACAGTCCCTCGACCATGTCGGAGACATAACAGAAGCTTCTGGTCTGCGACCCGTCCCCGTACACCGTCAGCGGCCCGCCCCGAAGCGCCTGGTTGATGAAGTTGGACACGACGCGGCCATCGTTGGGCCGCATGCGCGTCCCGTACGTATTGAAGATCCGCGCAATGCGCGTGTCCAGGCCATGGTACCGGTGATAGGCCATCGACAGGGCCTCCGCGAAGCGCTTCGCCTCGTCGTAGACTCCACGTGGGCCGATCGGATTCACGTTCCCCCAGTAATCCTCCCGCTGCGGGTGAATCACGGGGTCCCCGTATACCTCTGAGGTCGAGGCCAGAAGAAAGCGGGCGCCCTTGGCCTTCGCCAGGCCGAGCGCCTTGTGGGTCCCAAGAGAACCCACCTTCAGGGTCTGGATCGGGAGACGTTGATAATCGACAGGACTGGCCGGAGAGGCAAAGTGGAGCACATAATCCAACGGGCCATCGATGTGCAGGTACTCTGTCACGTCCAGCTTGATGAAGCGGAAGGCGTCATGGCCGATCAGGTGCGCGACGTTCTTCACCTGGCCCGTGATCAGGTTGTCAAGACAAACGACGTGATGCCCTTCCTCGATCAGGCGATCACACAGGTGGGAGCCCAGGAAACCGGCACCGCCGGTGATCAGCGTTCGACGCATGGCCCGGATTTCGGATTTCGGGTTTCGGATTTCGGATGAAGAACCTGCTCGGT
>JBGQIR010000124.1:0-5967 GCA_041498535.1 Methylomirabilis sp. (SeqCode) | reverse complement strand
GTAGATCAGCCCCAGCTCATAGATATTGACAGGGATCTCCGGATCATAACAGGTACGCAGTGCTTCGATGACCTGGAGTTCGAGATCATTGGTGTTGACAGAGGTAGTTTCCATGAGACCTCCTAAGGGCGCGTGGCGAGACTGGCCTTATAGCGAACTCACAACCCAAGCCGCCCTACTCCGTCGATACAGCCTCCCCCTTCCCCTCAAGCGCGGCATGCAGGGTGTGCCATGGCAGGGTGGCGCACTTGACCCGAACCGGGAATTCACGTACGCCTGAGAAGGCTGCGAGCTTACCGACCTCGAGTGGATCGAACGTGACGCCGAGATCTGAGGTCAGCATTGTATGGAATGTCTCGAAAAGATCCTCTGCTTCCGCCTTCGTCTTTCCTTTCAGCGCAGCGGTCATCATTGAGGCGGAGGCTTTGGAGATCGCGCAGCCCGATCCCTGGAAGCTGATCTCTCTGATCACCCCATCCTCCAGGCGAAGATAGACCGTGATCTGGTCCCCGCAAAGCGGGTTGTACCCTTCCGCTGTCCGGTTCGCGCCCTCCAGCTTCTGGAAGTTGCGCGGCCTCTTATTGTGGTCAAGGATGACTTCCTGGTAGAGCTCGCGAAGGTCAGACATCAGCCGAACAGTGTGGTGACCTTGTGGATCCCTCGCACCAGCGCGTCGATCTCTTCCTGTGTGTTGTAGAAAGCCAATGACGCCCTGGCGGTGGCCGGCACGCCGAATCGCTGCAGCACCGGTTGGGCGCAGTGGTGGCCTGTGCGGATGGCAATCCCCTCCTGATCCAGGATCGTGCCAATGTCGTGGGCGTGGACGCCATCGAGCACAAAGGACAGGATGCCCGCTTTCTCCTTTGCCGTCCCTATCATGCGCAGGCCTGGGATGGCAGAAAGGGCGTCCGTCGCATAGGCGAGCAACTCGCGCTCGTAAGCGGCAATCTTGTCCAGTCCGACTTCGGTCAGGTAGTCGATCGCCGCCCCGAGCCCGATGACGCCTGCGATGTGTGGCGTCCCCGCCTCGAACTTGAACGGGACCACATTGTAGAGCGTCTTCTCGAAGGTGACCGAGAGGATCATATCGCCGCCACCTTGGTAGGGGGGCATGGCCTCGAGGAGGTGGGCCTTGCCGAACACGATGCCGATGCCGGTTGGGGCAAACAGCTTGTGCCCAGACAAGACATAGAAATCGCAGTCAAGTGCCCGAACATCGACTGAGAGATGAGGGGCTGCCTGGGCACCGTCGATGACCACGGGCACACCATGGCTGTGCGCCATCTCGATGATCTGCTTGACCGGATTAATCGTCCCCAGCGCGTTCGACACATGCACCACCGAGACCAAGCGCGTCCTCGCGTTCAGGAGCTTCTTGAATTCATCGATCAGCAACTCGCCATCGTCGTTGATCGGAATGACCCGCAACGCCGCGCCAGTCTCCTGACACAGGATCTGCCACGGGACGATATTCGAGTGATGTTCCATCGCAGAGATGATGATCTCATCCCCAGCCTTGAGACTCATCTTTCCATAGCTCTGCGCGACGAGGTTGATCCCCTCGGTGGCGCCGCGAACAAAGATGATCTCTCGGGCGTCCGAGGCGTTGAGAAAGCGTGCCACCTTGGCGCGGGCATCCTCAAAGAGCTCCGTGGCCCGCTCGCTCAAGAGGTGGATCCCACGGTGGACATTTGAGTTCTCCGCCTGGTAATACCGAGTGACCGCGTCGATCACGACCTGTGGCTTCTGGCTCGTGGCCGCACTGTCAAGGTACACGAGCGGCTTGCCGTGAACCTGTTGCCTCAGGATGGGGAAGTCTTGCCTGACTCTCTCCACGTCGAATCCCGCAGAACAGGCACGCAGTGTCTCCTGCGCGGCGAGTTCATTGATCGTTCTCATGGCGTGTCCTCGGCCCGGGAGCCGTGTTGGAGCCTCGTGACCAGGAGATTCTCGATCTGGGCACGAACCGGCTCAACTTTGATCCGGCCGACCATCTCGCTCGCGAACGCATAGGTGAGCAGATTGCGCGCGGTCGCCAGGTCCAGGCCGCGCGAGCGCAGATAAAAGACGGCGTTTTGGTCAAGCTGGCCAATCGTCGATCCGTGGGTGCATTTCACGTCGTCCGCGTAAATCTCCAATTGCGGCTTCGTATTGATCGTCGCGCCCTCGGACAGGAGCAGGTTCTTGTTGGTTTGCTTGGCGTCGGTTTTCTGGGCGGCCTTGTGCACGTAGATCTTTCCGTTGAAGACCCCCCTTGACTTCCCATCGAGAAGACCTTTATAAAGCTCCCGGCTGCTGCAGTGGGGCTTCACGTGGTCGATCCTGGTGTGGTTATCCACATGCTGCCGACCGGTCACCATGTAAAGGCCATCGAGGGTGCATTCGATGCCTTCTCCATCGAGCGTTGCATTCAGATCGTTCCGGACGAGCGCGCCGCCCAGGTCGATCGAATGGGACGAGAAATTGCTGCTGCGGTCCAGATGGGCCTGTACGGTCGCAATGTGAAAGGCCTCCTCGCTCTCCCGCTGCAACTTGTAATAATCAATCACGGCGTTTTTCCCGCCGACGATCTCGGTGACCGTATTCGTGAGATAGACGTTGGTTCCCACGCCAACGTAGCTCTCGACGATCATGGCCTGGCTCCCATCGTCCGCCACGATCAGGTTCCGCGGATACGACACAACGGCCGTCCCGGGCCTCTCATGAGCCAAGCCGACCGGCGCGGTCGAGAAGAACAGGAGGTGGATGGGCAGCTCGACGACTTGGCCCTTTGGGACGTACACGAACGCCCCATCTTTCATGAAGGCGGTGTTAAGAGCCACGAAGGCATGATCGTGATAGCTGGCGTGCCGGGCCAGGTGCGGCTCAATCGACGCCGGATCAGAGCCCCAGGCTGCCGCAAGACTCCCCGCTTTCACACCCTCGGGAAGCGACCTGAGCGACGAAAGCTCGCGCGAGAAATGACCGTTCACAAACACAAGCTGGGCGCACGCTGACTCTCCCAGGGTGGCGCGCGCAAGCGCCTCGGCCATCAGCCCGTTGACCTCACATTCAGCACGCTTGAAACGGGTCTTAGCGATCGGCGCCACGTTGGTATACTTCCACTCTTCAAGTCGAGTCGTGGGAAACCCGAGTTCGGAAAAGCGGGAGATCGCCGCTTTGCGGATCTGGTGGATCCAGGACGGCCCCTTTGTCGCGCCGTTCTTCTCGAACAATTCAAAGTCCGAGAGATACGTGTCCAGCTCTTTCGAGGAGGTAACCACCATGGAGTTGTTCTCTTCTAGGCAATCGTTGGCTGGGCGACTTCGACTTCCGCTTTGAGCCAGTCGTACCCCTTCTCTTCGAGTTCCAGGGCCAGCGCCTTTCCGCCCGACTTGACAATCCGACCGTCAAAGATCACGTGTACGTAATCAGGAATGATATAGTTCAGCAGCCGCTGGTAGTGGGTGATCACAAGCATTGCGCGAGCCGGGCTCCGGAAGGCGTTGACGCCGTTCGCCACGATCTTCAAGGCATCGATGTCGAGGCCGGAGTCGGTCTCATCCAGGATGGCGAGCTTGGGATCGAGCACCCCCATCTGGAAAATCTCGTTGCGCTTCTTCTCACCCCCGGAGAATCCCTCGTTGAGCGGACGGTTAATCAGCGCCTGGTCCATCTCCACGAGCTTCATCTTCTCCTTGACCATGGCCAGGAAATCTATCGCGTCGAGCTCTTCGAGGCCACGGTGTTTCCGGATGGCATTGACCCCTGCCTTTAGGAAATAGGTCGTGCTCACTCCGGGGATCTCGACCGGGTATTGAAAGGCCAGGAAAACCCCCTCGCGGGCGCGTTCCTCCGGAGGCATCTTCAGCAGGTCCTTCCCCTCATAGATCACCTCACCGGCCGTGACCTCGTAGCTCTCCCGTCCGGCAAGCACATGGGCCAGAGTGCTCTTCCCCGAGCCATTGGGACCCATGACGGCGTGGACCTCGCCGGCGTGGACCGTCAGGTCGATCCCGCGAAGGATTTCCGTGTTGCCAACTTTCGCATGCAGATTCCTAATTTCGAGCATTGATTATCCTTTGTCAGCTCTCAGCGGTCAGCTCTCAGCGGAAAGCCGAAAGCCGACTGCTGAACGCTAAATGCTTTACCTACCCGACGCTGCCCTCGAGGCTCACTCCCAGCAGCTTCTGGGCCTCCACGGCAAACTCCATCGGCAGTTCGCGCAGGACCGTCTTGCAGAAGCCGTTGACGATCATATTGACGGCATCCTCGGCCGAGATCCCGCGCTGCTTGCAGTAAAAGAGCTGATCCTCGCCGATCTTCGACGTTGACGCTTCGTGCTCCACCTGAGAGGTGCTGTTATTCACCTCGAGGTAGGGGAAGGTATGGGCACCGCACTTGTCGCCAAGCAGCAGCGAGTCGCACTGCGAGTAATTCCGGGCGCCGGTCGCCCCTTTGAGGATCTTCACTAACCCGCGATAGGTGTTCTGTCCATGGCCAGCGGAGATCCCCTTTGAGATGATCGTGCTCCTGGTGTTCTTCCCCAGGTGGATCATCTTGGTCCCGGTATCGGCCTGCTGGTAGTTGTTGGTGAGCGCCACCGAGTAGAACTCGCCGATCGAATTCTCACCCTGCAGGATGCAGCTCGGGTACTTCCAGGTGATCGCCGACCCGGTCTCCACCTGGGTCCACGAGATCTTGGAGTTCTTGCCGACGCACTTACCGCGCTTCGTGACAAAGTTGTAGATGCCGCCCTTGCCCTCCTTGTCGCCCGGATACCAGTTCTGGATCGTCGAGTATTTGATCTGGGCGTTGTCAAGCGCGATCAGCTCCACGACCGCCGCGTGCAACTGGTTCGTGTCCCGCATCGGCGCGGTGCACCCTTCCAGGTAGCTCACGTAGCTGCCTTCGTCGGCGATGATCAGCGTCCGCTCGAACTGCCCGGTATCTGCCTGGTTGATCCGGAAGTAGGTCGAGAGCTCCATCGGGCATCGGACGCCCTTTGGGATGTAGCAGAACGACCCGTCGGTGAACACGGCGGAGTTCAGCGTCGCGAAGAAGTTATCGGTGTAGGGAACTACCGACCCGAGGTACTTTTTGATCAGGTCCGGATGGTTCTCCACCGCCTCGGAGAAGGCGCAAAAGATAATCCCCAGCTCAGAGAGCTTCTCCTTGAACGTGGTCGCCACCGACACACTGTCGAAGACCGCATCGACCGCGATGCCACTCAGCCGCTTTTGTTCCGACAGAGAGATACCCAGCTTTTCGAACGTCTCCAGCAACTTCGGGTCCACCTCGTCGAGGCTCTTCGGCCCATCCGCTTTCTGCTTTGGCGCGGAGTAGTAGATGATGTCCTGGTAGTCGATGGGAGGATACTTGACGTTCGCCCACTTCGGCTCTCCCTCCGACTTTTCCATCTTCACCCAATGCCGATAGGCCTTCAGCCGCCAATCCAGCATGAACTGTGGTTCGTTCTTCTTGCTTGAGATCAGGCGAATAATGTCCTCATTCAGCCCACGAGGCGCGCTATCTGTTTCAATATCCGTCACAAACCCGTATTTGTATTCCTGGTTTGCCAGGGCCTCGATTGTTTTCGACTGGTTGCTCATCGCTTCTCCCTCTGCAGCTCCCGCTGGATCTTGGCTGCTACTCCTTCTCAACGTTCCCTTGCCTCTGCTCACACCGCTAAATCTCTATTAAACCACTCAACATTATACCCTTTTCAGAACGTTTTTTCCACCCTGATCGCTCTAAATGACCGCCCTCAGGGCACCCTCGTCACGCCGACCCCACCTTTCCCGCCCCGGCCGGCCGCTCCGGCGTCATGGGGGTGGGGTAGAAGCGGTCGGCGGTCATGGTCGGCTGGTCGTAGACCAGGCCGCTCCGGGTGTAGGCCGACAGCTCCCCGATCCGGGTCCACATGGTGATCGCGTCGAAGGGGCAGACCTCGACGCAGAGGTTGCAGTACATGCAGAGGTTGTGGTC
>JBGQIR010000123.1:0-5971 GCA_041498535.1 Methylomirabilis sp. (SeqCode) | reverse complement strand
CGATCGCGACGCCCAGCTCGCGCAGGACTGCCTGAGGTTTTGGGCCGCGGACGATCGTTGGGATCAGGCCAAGGGCCGCGAGGAACTCCGCCCGCGGAAAGGCGGTTTCCACCGCGGCAACCAAGGCACGCGTGCCAACCCCGGTCAGCAGCACGACCAGATCGATCCGCAGCGTTGGAGTTTGCCAAAGAGTTATTGGCCGGGCGGATCGATCTGGTCGTGCTGCTGACCGGGGTTGGCACCCGTGCCTTGGTTGCCGCGGTGGAAACCGCCTTTCCGCGGGCGGAGTTCCTCGCGGCCCTTGGCCGAATCCCAACGATCGTCCGCGGCCCAAAACCCCAGGCAGTCCTGCGCGAGCTGGGCGTCCCGATCGCGGTGGCCGTACCCGAGCCCAATACGTGGCGCGAGATCCTGAGCGCGATCGACGAAGCGGCGATCCCACTGTCGGGTCGGCGCGTGGCAGTGCAGGAGTACGGGCGCGGCAACCCGGAGCTGCTTGCAGGCTTAGAGGCGAAAGGCGCCTCGGTGATGCGAGTCCCGGTCTACCGGTGGGCACTGCCAGAAGATTGCGGGCCGCTGCGTCGGGCGATCATGGCCATCATCGAGGGCCAAGTTGATCTGGTCCTCTTTACCACCTCCGTCCAGGTAGATCACCTCCTTCAGGTAGCGGGCGAATCCGGCTTGGAGGAGTCACTGCGGGCAGCGTTGCGGGACACGGTCGTCGCGTCGATCGGTCCCATGTGCAGCGAGGCCTTGCGTGAGCATAGCCTGGTTGTGGACCTGGAGCCGGAACACCCCAAGATGGGTCATCTGGTCGTCACGGCCGCGCGTCATGCGCACGTATTTCGGCGGATCAAGAGAGCGAGAGCAGTGCGAGGTGCGAGGTGCGAGGTGCGGGAGGACCGAGGCGCACCATTGCTGAGGGAGAGTCCATTCCTGAAAGCGTGTCGCCTGGAGCCAACTCCCTATACCCCGATCTGGATCATGCGGCAAGCCGGGCGGTATCTTCCGGAATACCGGGAGATTCGGGCCAAGGTCTCGTTCCTGGAGCTGTGTCACCGCCCCGATCTGGCAGCAGAGGTGACGGTCACGGCTGCCGAGCGACTCGGGGTCGATGCCGCCATTATCTTCGCAGACATCCTGCTGGTGGTGGAGCCGATGGGGATCGGGCTGGAGTTCACGAAGGGCGATGGGCCGGTCATCCATCGCCCAGTGAGGACCGGGGCCGACGTGAAAAAGCTGCAGCCCATTGACGCGCAGGACTCACTATCGTTCGTCTTCGAAGCGGTGCGCCTCGCGCGCGCGGCCCTCCCCCCCGCAATTCCCCTCATCGGGTTCGCAGGCGCGCCGTTCACGCTGGCCTCCTACCTGATCGAGGGGGGCGGGTCGCGCCAATACCAACACACCAAGACGCTGATGTATCGCGATCCGGCGGCCTGGCACGACCTGATGGAACGGCTGTCCGCGGCGGTGGCGGAATACCTCAATGGCCAGATCAGTGCGGGGGTCCAGGCGGTGCAGTTATTTGACAGTTGGGTCGGGTGTCTGAGTCCGGATGATTATCGCGAGTTTGTCCTGCCCCACTCGCGTCGAACGATCGCCCGCCTGACGCCGGGAGTGCCGGTCATTCATTTCGGGACAGACACGGCCACGCTCTTGCCGTTGATGCGGGATGCCGGCGGAGATGTCATCGGGCTGGATTGGCGGGTGGACCTTGGCGAGGCCTGGGCCCACCTCGGTCCCCAGGTGGCCGTGCAGGGCAACCTGGACCCGGTGGCGCTCTTCGCCGAACCCGACGAGATACGACGGCAGGCCGGTCGAATCCTGGAGCGCGCGGCGCGACGCCCCGGCCACATCTTCAATCTCGGCCATGGGGTGTTGGCGCAAACTCCGGTGGACCACCTGCGCGCTCTGATCGACTACGTTCACGAAGCGACGCAGCGGTGAGATGGCTGAGCCATTCGATGCCGTCTTGATGGTCGCGTTTGGAGGCCCTACGAAGTCGGAAGAGATCCGTCCATTCCTGAGCAATGTGCTTCAGGGCGTCCCGGTCCCGCCAGGCCGTCTGGAGGAAGTCGCCCATCACTACGAAGCGCTCGGCGGCAGGTCGCCGATCAACGAGCTGACGTTCCGGCAGGCGAAGGGCCTGACAGGGTTGCTCGACCGCGAGGGGCCAAGACTTCCAGTCTACGTGGGGATGCGATATTGGCATCCCCTGGTTGGCGAGGCGATCCAGCAGACGATGCGGGATGGAGTGCGGCGCGCCATCGGGATCATCATGGCTGCCCACGACTCGGGGGCTGCGAGCTGGGGGAAATATGTGAAGGCGGTCACCGACGCGTTGCAGGCCGCCGGGCCCGGAGCGCCGCGAGTGGAGTACGCCCAGCCCTGCTACAACCATCCGGACTTTATCGCGGCCATGGCCGACCAAATACGTCAGCGGCTGCAGGAGATCCCACCCGAGCGCCGGCGCAGTACACCGCTGGTGTTTACGGCCCATAGCATTCCCTCCTCGATGGCAGCCTCCTCACCTTACGTTGAGCAGCTCCTGGAATCCTGCCGACTCGTTGCCGAGGCACTGGGCTACCCCCGGTGGTCGCTCGCCTATCAGAGCCGTAGCGGTGATCCGCGGCAGCCCTGGCTGGAGCCTGATGTGAGTGACGTCCTGAGGGAACTCTCGGCTGAGGGAATTCGCTCAGTGGTCCTGGCCCCCATCGGATTTGTGTGTGATCATGTCGAGGTGCTGTTCGATCTCGATGTGGAGGCAAAGGCGGTCGCCGACGAGCTGGGGATCGACCTGCGACGCGCCAGCACCGTCAACGATCACCCTCTTTATATCCAGGCGTTGGCGGATCTGGTGCGTCAGCGCGTTCGCCTCGGTTGAGCGGCCCACCACTGGCCGCGCATGCAACCATTTCCCAAGGACAGTTGAGGGTCATGGAACGAAGCACCGGATTACAGCGCATTATCATCGTCGGCGGCGGCATCACCGGCTTGGCCGCCACGCACCGTTTGCTGGAGCGTCGCCACACCGAAGGGTCGACCTGCGAGGTGCTGCTCCTCGAAGCCGGTCCGCGTCTGGGGGGCGTGATCAGCACGACGTGTCGCGACGGCTTCATCCTGGAATCGGGACCGGACACCATTTTCACCCACAAGCCGTGGGCCTTGGATCTCCTCAAGCGCCTCGAGCTGAGCGACCGGGTGATCGGGACTGCGGATGGCCACCGCCGGACGTTCGTGGTCCGTGGCGGAAGGTTGCATCCCCTGCCGGAGGGATTTTTGCTGCTTGCGCCGACGCGGATCGGCCCGTTTCTTCGGTCGAGCCTGCTGTCCTGGCCCGGCAAGGCCCGAACCGCCCTGGACCTTTTCCTGCCGCGGGGGCGCCCAGGAGCCGACGAGAGCCTTGCCTCGTTCGTCCGGCGTCGTCTCGGGCAGGAAGCCCTCGACTGGCTGGCCCAACCGATGATCGGCGGTATCTACACCGCAGACCCGGAGCGATTAAGCCTGCGGGCCACCATGCCCCAGTTCCTCCAGATGGAAGCGCAACATCGCAGCCTCATCCTCGGCCTGCGACGGCAGCAGTCGAGCATCCCCCGTGACCGCCCATCCGACAGTGGCCCCCGATACAGCCTGTTTGCCACATTGGACCAGGGGCTCCAAGTCCTTGTCGATGCGCTGGTGAAGCGGCTGCCGGAAGGGACGGCGCGACTGCGCTGCCCCGTCGCCGGGATAGCGCGAGAGGAAAAAGGCTGGACCCTGCGACTGGGGGACGGCACGAACCTGGAGGCCAATGGGGTCATTCTCGCCATCCCGGCGTTCCAGGCCGCCGCTGTGACGCGTGACCTTGATGCCGAGCTCGCCGGCGAATTGAAGGCCATCCCGTATGCGTCTTCGGTGACGATCAACCTGGCCTATCGGAGGGAAGAGATCTCCCATCCGCTCGACGGGTTTGGATTCGTCGTACCCGCCTGTGAGGGGCGCAACATCATTGCCTGTTCATTCAGCAGCGTGAAGTTCGCGAAACGCGCTCCGGCAGGCCACGTCCTGTTACGAGCATTCGCGGGTGGCGCACTGCAGCCGGAGATAGTCGAGTGGGATGACGAGACGCTCTTGGCCGCGGTTCGCCGCGACCTGGACGAGCTGTTGGGCATTCGAGCGGCCCCGTTGTGGAGCCACGTGACGCGACACCCGCGCTCAATGCCGCAGTACCACGTGGGACACCTGAATCGGTTGGTGGCGCTGGAAGAAGCCTTGACCCGATGGCCAACCCTTAAACTGGCCGGCAACGCGTACCGCGGGGTCGGCATCCCCGACGTGATTCATAGTGGCGAAGCCGCTGCCGACGCACTACTGGCAGATCTGGCAGTGGCCCGGCGGCAGGGAGATGCTGAGTTGGCGATGAATCCTCCAACGCGTTCTTGTGCCGGACAAGAATCTCTCCTATAATCTGACGCGAACGAGGAGAAGCTGTTCACCGTGGGCGATTCTCACGCAGTGATAAGGAGGTCGGCTATGCCACATGGCAAGGCCCGTGCCCTGTGCGGGCTCATCGTCGGGATGTTGTTCAGCTCGGGGTGCGCGACCACCGGGACGTCAAAGGTCGCCTACATTGTCCAGGATGCACCGGGCATGACATCGGTGCTGGTCCAGAACGCGGACAGCACCAGACCAGTGCGTGTCCCGGGTCTGTCCGGTTTGATCTCAGACGTCGCCGTTTCGCCTAACGGCAAGCGATTGGCCTATGTGACCGGCGGGACGACGACCGGGCTCGAGCAGGTGCTGGTCGTGGAGCTCGATGAACTGAACAACATCGTGGGTGCCAGGCGGAACTTCTCGGACGAACTGTCAACCGCGAGAAGCTTCTCGCCGAAGTTCCTCGACGACGATAACCTGCTCTACCTTTCGGAGACCGGGGGAGAACGGGTCCTCGTCCTTGTTGACCTGCGGACCGGAGGAAAGCAAAAGATCTCTCCGGCAACCGGATCAATCGACATCGTCGCCCGGTACAACATCGAAGGGAGGTACGCCCTCTTCTTCGGGTTCAACAAGGAGATTCGGCGTTATGACCTTCCGACGGGGCCGCTCCGGTCCGTTGTGGCCAACACCGGCAGTGTCTCGGGACAGGCCTACGAGAAGATGGGAATCTTCGAGAACACCCTTGTCTTCAGCGTCCAGGCCACCCCGAAGGAGCGGGCCTTCACGCACATGCGTCTGGATGGGACGGGGCTGAGGGCAGTGGTCGAGGCGCCCCCGGAGATGGTCTTCCCGATCATAAAGTTAGCGCGCGACCCGGGATCGCGGGTCCAGCGGTTCAACCTGTTCGACTTCACCCTTGTGACACGGCCCGACGAACGCCTCATCACACTGGAAGGGTACGACGTGACGGCTCAGAAGATCACCGAGCGGCACCTCTTCTGGGTCGTTCGGTCCCTGAGCAACCCGGACCAGGTCAAGGCCGTGTACGAAGCCAGGGGCCTGGAAGCGCTCAGGACTGGCGCGCATACCGGTTCGGTCTTCCTCGCCTCAACGGGCGAGCTGCTGGTCTGGTACAATCCCGCAAACAAAAAGGTGTGGGGTGTGCCGCTGGAAAACATCGGAGCAAACCCGGTTGATATTTCGGCGGGGGTGATCCGGGTGGCCAATCGCCCATTCTCGGTGTCGGCACAATACGTCGGTGTGGTCACAGAGGAGGGGAAACTCTACCTCCTTCCGACCGACCGCAAGACGCCGCCTATCCTGCTGGGGCAGGGGATTTCGGTAAGCCTCACCCGCCAGTGACCGACAGCTCTGGTCCATGATAAGGAAGCGCCAGGGAGGAGCACGCGATGATGTTCGACCCAAGGCATAAGAGCCGCACCCTTCTCGAGGGGCCCGACCGCGCCGGGGCGCGTTCGATGATGAAGGCGATCGGCTTCAAGGACGAGGACCTTGCCCGTCCGCTCATCGGTGTCGCGCACTGCTGGATCGAGGT
>JBGQIR010000122.1:0-5986 GCA_041498535.1 Methylomirabilis sp. (SeqCode) | reverse complement strand
CACCCGCTCGAATGGCTCCAACTGCCCCCCGCTCTGGGGGTCGGTCTGAAAGATGACCTCGGGCTTCGAGACCTGGAATTCATGCCCCTCACGCCGCATCGTCTCGATCAGCACGACCAGGTGCAACTCGCCTCGCCCGGCGACAAGGAAGTTATCTGGGCTCTCCGTGTCGTATACCCTGAGACTCACATTGTGTTCGAGTTCCTTGTAGAGGCGTTCCCGGAGGCTGCGACTCGAACTCCATTGCCCCTCGCGCCCGGCGGTGGGGCTGGTGTTCACGCCGAAGGTCATCTGGACGGTCGGCTCGTCCACCCGGATCGGCGGCAGGGCCCGAGGAGCGTCCTTATCGGCAATGGTCTCCCCGATCCCGACCTCTCCCAGGCCGGCGACTGCCACGATCTCGCCGGCCTCGGCCTTCTCGACTTCGATCCGGTCCAGGCCCTGATGCACAAAGATCTGCGCCACCTTGTCGGGGTAGATGGTTCCGTCCGTTGCGATGCGGACGACCTCCTGAGCCCGGTGCAACCGTCCAGCGAAAATGCGGCCGATGGCGATCCGCCCCTTGTAATCATCGTACGCCAGAAGATTGACCAGCATCTGGGTCGGCTCATTCGGCTCCACCTCGGGGGGAGGCAGGGAGCTGAGGATGGTCTCGAACAGAGGCTGAAGGTCTGGCCCAAGCGCCGTTGGCGCATGGCCAGCCTGTCCCCTGCGGGCGTCCGTATAGACGATCGGAAATTCGGCCTGCTCCTCTGTTGCGCCAAGGTCGATAAAGAGATCGAATGTCGCGTTGGCGGCGTAATCGGCTCTGGCGTTGGCGCGATCGACCTTGTTGATGACCACGATCACCCTATGTCCCAATTCCAAGGCCTTCCGGAGAACGAAACGAGTCTGGGGCATCGGCCCTTCCGCCGCGTCCACCAGAAGCAACACCCCGTCCACCATGTTCAAGACCCGCTCGACCTCCCCGCCGAAGTCGGCGTGCCCTGGCGTATCGACGATATTGATCTTGACGGTTTTGTAGGTCACGGCGGTGTTCTTGGCCAGGATGGTGATGCCACGCTCCCGTTCGAGCGGGTTGGAGTCCATGACCCGCTCCATCACCACCTGGTTCTCCCTGAAGATATGGCTCTGCTTCAGCATGGCATCCACGAGCGTCGTCTTGCCGTGGTCCACATGCGCGATGATTGCCAGATTCCTCAGATCGGTGCGCTGCTGCGACATAGTTCCTTTTCGACGATGGCCCCAGGTTGGCCACATACGGTAGCGTGCAGAAGCTGGCCGCAACGGCCGCAGGCTTGTTCCCAAGGGGAGAAACCCATCAGGAGAAAATCGAGAGGGATCAGGGGCCGGAGTGAAACCTGTGACGGGCCAGCGGGTGAATCACCTCACATGGAAAGCTTACAGCAAAGGAACGATTACGTCAAACGGATTCCTGCTGGGCCGCTCGCCTATCCTCGTTTCTTCATACGCGAGAGATCGAAGCGGGGGGAAGGGTTGGGTAGTTTGGGAACACATGTCGTGTTCAGAAAAGCGGCAAAGGAAGAAGGCCAAACCCTTGGCCCTGGCTACAGATCCGCAGTGCTGGCACGTGGCGCACAACCCCTTCGCGGCCGCGTCGGCCATGAGCGCCCCCCTGCGTCCCGCAGAGGGGACGACACTTTTCAATTGCGCTTGAGGGCCGGGGGGGCTACTATCGCTAGTGCGTTTGAGCGGATACGGTGCCCAAGGGAACACACGATGGAGGACGCAGGATGCTGAAGACCAAGGTTGTTTCGATTCTTGTGGCCACGCTGGTGATGGTGGTGGCGCTGGGAGGGGGCCTCGCCCTTGCCGAGTCGCCAGAACAGGGGTCGGCCAAGCCCAAGACGGCCGATCCGGTGATTCAAAATGGCTCCGCTGTGAAGATCGAGTACACCCTTACCGATGAGAAGGGGAAGCTCCTCGATACCAACAAGGGTCAGGAGCCTCTGACCTACATTCATGGGGAAGGGCAGATCATCCCCGGGCTGGAAAAGGCACTAAAGGGCCTGCATGCCGGCGACCAGAAGCATGTCGTCATCCCGCCCCAAGAGGCGTACGGGCCGGTCAAGGCCGATGCGGTTATCGAGGTTCCGAAGGAACGGATCCCGCCAGATTCGCAGAAGGTGGGGACTCGTCTTATGGCGAGAAATCAGCAAGGGAACGGCGCGCCCATCCCGCTGTTGGTCAAAGAAGTCAAGGACAAGACGATCGTGCTCGACGCCAATCATCCTCTGGCGGGCATGACCCTGACCTTCGACGTCAAGATCGTCGGCGTGGATCCTGCTCCAGCCAAGTAGAGCCATCGGGACACAATCTGGCCTGCATGCATCTTCTGCTGGGGGACCGACGCGCCTCGACCGGAGCACAGGTAAGAAGGCAGGATTGTGAGGAGAAGAGATATCCATCGTCGTAGCCCTGTACTACCCACCTGATGGTACCCGGTCCTGTAACCGCATCCCCCTTCACTTCGAGCAGGTGCCCAGGAACACCTCCGTTATGGTGAGGTCCAGCATCCAGAACACAAGAGTAATGCGCGACGCCTAACGTGGCTCCAGATGGTTCATCAGCGAAGGCTCGCTTTTCAGTAGGTCCAAGACTGATTGAAGGAGTCAGCATGAACACGCCGATTGCATTTCTCGACCCGGTCGTGGCCTCAGTCGCACGATGGCACACCTCGCTCAACAAGAAGCTACTGATCGGCTTCCTGCTGATCGTCCTCCTTCTCTTGGGCACAGCCGTCCTCGGGCTTTCACTCCTGCAGCGAGGCAGCGCCCAGGCCCACCGGATTGCGGACCTCACCGACCGGGTAGTCCGTGCGGGGCGAATGGAGTACGCGATCACAGCCTCGATGCATTTCAGGGCGATGCATCTGTTGACCGGCGATGCGGCCAATGACCAGAAGCTCGTGAAGGCCCGCCAGGACTTCGCGACGGTGCTGGGGTCTTTGGAGGCCACGGCGGAGGGACAAGAGCGAGCGGTGATCCAGAAAATCCACGAGGCCAACCTCAAGTTCGCCATGTCGGCACAGCAGGTGGATGGTCACGCACACGGCAGAGATCTTCCGGGAGCAATGGAGATCCACCTAAAAGGAGAGCACCCCTTCTCCCACGAGCTGGAGGCGCTCGCCCGTGAGCTGATTCGCATCTCCAGCGGGCGTCGCGACGAGAGCCTGCGGGCCGTCGAGCGGGACACCCGGGCCGGTACCGCGCTCCTTGGGGGCGCAGGGCTTGCCAGCATCGGCCTTGCGCTCTTCCTTGGCTATGTCCTCTCGTGGTCGGTCATCGGCGCGGTCCAGGAGCTCGACGACCACATGGGCCGCGTCGCGCGGGGTGAGTTCCAGAAGGAGATCACCGTTCCGAACCGCGATGAGTTCCAGGGACTGGCGGAGAAGGCGAATGAGATGATGCGCGCGCTGGCCCGGGCGCAGACAGAGCTCATGCGCGAGCACGAGGCGGTGAAGGAACAGGCCAGGAAGCTGGACGAAGTGAACCGGCAGTTGGAGGGACGGGTCCGATCACAGGTGGACGAGCTCGAGCGAACGCGGCGCCTCGGCAGCTATTTGGCGCCCCAGGTCGTTCAAGCGATCACGTCCGGGGAAAGCGCGTTCGCCATGGCCAATGCGCGGAAGCAGCTCACCATCTTCTTCGCCGACATCCGGGGCTTCACGGCGTTTTCAGACATGGCCGAGCCCGAAGAGGTGATCACTCTCCTGAATACGTACCTGTCGAAGATGACCGACTTGGTCTTCAAGTACGAGGGGACGCTGGACAAATTCCTCGGCGACGGGATGCTGGTGTTCTTCAACGATCCCGTGCCCCAGCCCGACCATGCGAAGCGGGCGGTGCAGATGGCCATGGACATGCAGGAGCGGGCCAGGGAGATCAGCACCGAATTGTCCGTTGGCGACTCGCCGCTCAGGCTGGGAATCGGGATCACCACCGGTTATGTGACCGTCGGGACCATCGGCTCTGAGCATCGGATGGAATACACGGTCGTGGGGACACAGGTCAACCTGGCCGCCAGGCTCGTTGGGGTGGCGGAGCCCGGCCAGATCATCATCAACCAGAGGACGTTTGACATGGTCCGGGACGTGGTTGATGCAGTCGAGGTGGGACCGTTCACCGTCAAGGGCTTTCAGAAGCCCGTGGTTGCCTACAGCGTCCTCGGCGTGAAGGGCGGCCCCCGGCTCCACCAAGCCGCCTGACACGAGCATCGTTCCAACTACTTGTGCCGACTTTGCTCTTCCGCGCAGTCGCGACCATTGCCATAAGGGACCCCGCTCGAATTCGGCGCATCAAGTTGGAACGGCACTAGAACGGGCGAGCACCCGTTGTGGTTCATCCTCCACCGGACGAGTGCTGGAGCTGCCAAGGCATCATGAGCCGCTCCCAGAGAAGTCGGGTCAGTTGTGGGTACGCTGGCGCGATCGTCACTCGAGGTAGATAAGCCCCTGGCGGTCGATCTCCAGGAGGCGGACGCTGTTCTCCATCCCGAACTCACGCTGCCAGCGCTCGCTCATGCGTCGCCCGATCTCCTCGCCGTCCCCACTGACCAGTGCCAGCAGTGACGAGCCCGCCCCGCTGAGGAAGGCAGCCAGCGCGCCGGCCCGGCGCCCCTCTTCAATAATTGCCTCCATCCCAGGCAGCAGTCCCGCCCGATAGGGCTGGTGGAGGCGGTCCTCCGATCCGGCCGCCAGCAGGTCGAGGCGATCGGTGGCGAGGCCGGCCAGGAGCAGGGCAAGGCGGCCCAGATTGAAGACCGCGTCCTGGAACGGGACCTGCTTGGGCAGGACCTCGCGGGCGCGCTTGGTGGCCATCTCCAGGCTGGGGATCACGACCACGGCCCGCAGACGCTCAGGAATGGGGACTCTGGCAGAGACGACGCGGCCCTCGACGATGGCAGAGGCGGTCAATCCACCCATCAGGGCCGGGGCAATGTTGTCAGGGTGACCCTCGAAGGGAAGGGCTCGAGCGAGGAGCTCGTCGGTGGAGAGTTCGACCCCGGCCAGGCGCGCGGCGGCGGCGATCCCGCCGAGACAGGCCGCGGCACTGCTCCCCAAGCCGCGCCGTAGCGGGATTCGGTTGGTCTGGCGCACCTTCAATCCGGGCCGACGGGTGCCGAGGTCCTCCAGTGTTGCCTGAATTGCCCGAACCACAAGGTTCTGGACCCCCGCCTTTTCCAGCACCGCCTTCCCCTCGCCATCGACGACAAGCTGCAGGCCCTCGCCTTCTTCGGTCAGCTCGACCTCGTTATAGAGAGTGAGGGCCATCCCCAGGGTATCAAAGCCGGAACCCAGGTTGGCCGTCGAGGCCGGTACCCGTACCCTCGCCCGTTTCATCGAGTTCCCTCTTGCTCCCTCCCTGTTCGCAGTCCCCACCATATACCGCAATTCTTGCGCCGCCGCAAGGAGTTCTTGTGGAGCGGATGGCTTGGCAAATCCCCTTGACTCGCTCAGGGTTTGACGCTATAAGACGAGGGACCGTCGCTGGCGTGAGGGGGGTTGCATGTTGCAGGGCCGGACCATCGGGTTTATCGGCGCGGGGAACATGGCTGAAGCCATGATTCGCGGACTGCTTGAAGCCAAGCTGGTGACCGCTGAACACGTTCTGGCCTGCGACATCGTGGAGGCCAGACGGCAGCGGATCCGCCAGGGATACGGCGTCCAGGCTGTTGCCGACAGCCGGGAGGTTGCGGCGAAGGCGTCGATCCTGATCCTGGCGGTGAAGCCACAGGACATGGAGGTGGCGCTGAAGGCGATTGCCCCTTCTGTCGATCAGGCCAAGACGGTCATCTCGATCGCTGCCGGTACGCCGATCGCCTTTATCGCAGAGCGGCTGCCGGCAAAGGCCCGGATCGTGCGGGTGATGCCGAATGCGCCAGCCCTGGTACTGGCGGGCGCCGCAGGGATTGCCAGAGGCGAGCATGCGACCGCCGAGGATCTGCAGGTTGCCGAGGCGATATT
>JBGQIR010000121.1:0-6024 GCA_041498535.1 Methylomirabilis sp. (SeqCode) | reverse complement strand
CTCATAGATGAGACTTTTTTGTCTGTGAACTCTAAACCCTAAACTCTTAACTCCTTAGCCTTACCACTGCTTATAACAAGGATTCTCGCAGACGATCCGAAGCACGCGTTTTCGTCGAATGATCTTACACTTCTCACAGATCGGCTTTACTGACGCCCGAACCTTCATAACAACCCCGTGCGCGGTGGGGGAATCTGCAACCCCCCTCAACCCCTCTACCCTAGAGTCTACTTGTAACGGTAAATGATCCGCCCTCGCGTCAGGTCGTAGGGGGACAGCTCCACAATCACCTTGTCCCCAGGGAGTATTCGAATGAAATGCATGCGCATCTTCCCCGAGATGTGCGCAAGGACCTTATGCCCCGTTTCTAGCTCGACCCGGAACATCGCATTCGGCAGAGGCTCGATCACGGTTCCCTCAACTTCAATCGCTTCTTCCTTCGGCATCAGCGACCCGTGCCCTTCACTCACCCAGCCCCGTCCAGGGAGGTAAGAATCTCTGTCCCCTCTGGGGTGAGCGCAACGCTGTGCTCGAAATGGGCGGAAAGGGACCTGTCGCACGTCACCGCCGTCCATCGATCTTCCAGGATCGTCACCTCCGGCCCGCCAGCATTGACCATAGGCTCGATGGCCAACACCAAGCCGGGTTTGAGCGTCGGGCCGAAGGGGGGTCGACCCGGCGGGCCGAAGTTCGGGATCTGTGGCTCCTCGTGGAGAGAGCGGCCGATCCCATGGCCGACAAAGAGACGCACCACCGAGTACCCCTGAGACTCGACCGCGGACTGCACCGCATACGAGATATCCGACAGTCGATTCCCCGAACGGGCAGCCTCGATCGCACGCTGTAGCGACTCCTGCGTGACAGCTATCAAACGCCTGGCCTCTTCTGATACCTGACCCACGGGGACCGTGACCGCAGCATCCGCGTAATAGCCATCGACAACCGCCCCAAGATCGAGGCTGATGATATCGCCCTCCCTGAGTGTGCGTCCCGAGGGGAACGCGTGTACCACCTGCTCGTTAACAGACGCACACAGCGTATAGGGGTAATCTCGATACCCCTTGAAAGCCGGCTTGCCACCTCGCTTCAGGATGTATTCCTCAGCAACGCGGTCCAGCTCCAGGGTGGTCATCCCTGGCTCCGCCAGCCTCGTGAGCCTGTCGAGGGCCTCGGCCACAATGCGGCCGCTCTTGCGCATCAGGTCGATCTCCCAGGAAGACTTCAAGATCATCACGGCTGCGGCTTACGCCCGCCCCAGGGCGTGATGGATGCGCTGAGAGATCTCCTCGATTGTTCCCCGGCCGTCGATCCGCCTGAGCAGCCCCATCTTGTCGTAATGGGCAATCAGCGGTTGAGTCTGCTCCCGATACACCCGCAGCCGATGGCGGATCGTCTCTTCCTTATCATCGTCCCGCTGGTAGAGCGCGCCGCCACATTTGTCGCAGACGCCACTCTCCCCTGGCGGATGAGCGTCAACATGGAACATATACCCGCAGTCACGACAGACTCGTCGTCCCGCGAGTCGCCTGATCAGATCTTCCTCAGGCACCTCCACGCTGAGGACCTTATCGAGCGCAGCCGAAAGGGATCTCAAGGCTCGCGAGAGAGCCTCGGCTTGGGGAAGCGTGCGAGGGAACCCGTCGAGAATGTACCCCCTGGCGCAATCGGACTTGCGCAGTCGCTCCTCGATGATCCCGATGACGACCTCGTCTGGAACCAGGGCCCCTTGCTCCATGAACGACTTTGCCTTCCGGCCCAGCTCGGTGCCATCCGCCAGCGCCTGCCGCAAGATGTCGCCCGTGGACACTTGAGGGACGCCGAGCTTGTCCGTCAGCAGCTTGGCCTGTGTCCCCTTGCCGGCCCCCGGGGGCCCAAGTAGGATGAGCCTCATGAACCGCTACCCCAGCCTGCCTTTGATCCGACTCTTTTTCAGGAATCCCTCGTAGTGACGCATCAGGAGGTGCGACTCGACTTGCTGGACCGTGTCCAGGGCCACGCCTACCACGATCAAGAGGGAGGTCCCCCCGAAGAAGAACGGCACGTTCATCGTGGTGATCAGAAACTCCGGAAGAATTGAGATCGCCGCCAGGTACAATGCCCCCACCAGGGTGATCCGATCCAACACCTTCTCAATAAATTCCGCCGTCCTCGCCCCCGGTCGGATCCCAGGAATGAAACCCCCGTACTTCCTCATGTTATCAGCCACATCATTCGGGTTAAAGACGATAGCGGTGTAGAAGTACGTAAAGAAGATAATGGCCGCCGCGTACAGCAGCGTGTAGATCACCGTGGTTGGGGAAAGGGCTCTGGCCACAGCCTGCATCCAGGGATGCTTGGAGAATTGGGCAATGGTGGCCGGGAACACAATGATGGAGGCAGCAAAGATGACGGGGATGACCCCGGCCGTGTTGACCCGCAACGGGATGTGCGTGCTCTGCCCCCCGTAGATCCGGCGACCGACCACCCGCTTGGCATACTGCACCGGTATCGGCCTCTGGCCAAGGGTCATCACGATGACCCCGGCGACCACCAGGACCATCAGGACCAAGATGGCCAGGAACGACAGGGCCTTCAGTTCCCCAGTGGACAGAAGACGCCAACTGTTCACGATTGCCTCTGGAACCCGGACGATGATGCCAGCAAAGATCAGGAGGGAAATCCCGTTCCCGATACCCCGCTCGGTGATTTGTTCGCCCAACCACATCAGGAAGATCGCCCCGGCGGTGAGCGTGATGGCGGTCATCAGTCGAAAACTCCATCCGGGGATCGGCACAACCACCTCACCGGTCGGACTCCGCATGCTCTCCAGTCCGATGGCGATCCCCATGGCCTGAATGGCCGAAAGGAGAACCGTGCCGTACCGGGTATATTGGGTGATCTTCTTCCGGCCCTGTTCCCCTTCCTTGCTCAGCTTCTCAAGGGGGGGGAAGACGACTGCCAGCAATTGCAGGATGATAGACGCGCTAATGTACGGCATGATGCCAAGGGCGAGGATGCTGAGACGGCGCAGTGCCCCACCCGAGAAGAGATCGAAGAAGCCGAGGAGCGTTCCGCCTACCCGATCGAAAAATGAAGAGAGGGCGTGGGCGTCGATGCCGGGCGTGGGGATATGGGAACCAATCCGGTAGGCCACGAGCGCGACAGCGGTAAAGATGATCCGCTTCTTGAGCTCTGGAACCTTGAAGATATTGCCGAACCCCTCGATCATGCGCCGATCACCTCGACCTTCCCTCCTGCGGCCACGATCTTCTCGATCGCCCGCTTGGAGAGCTTATGGGCGGAAATGGTAAGCGGCTTGCTCAGGACCCCTTCGGCAAGGACCTTCAACCCCGCCTTCAGGTCTTTGACGAGGCCCATCTCGCGAAGCAGACCAGGGGTCACCGTGGTGCCCGGTTCGAATCGCTCCAGATCCTTCAGATTCACGATGGCATAGGCACGCCTCGACCGGTTCGTGAATCCCCGCTTCGGCACCCGACGATGCAGCGGCAACTGTCCCCCTTCGAACCAGGGGTGGATATGGGCGCCCGAGCGAGCCTTCTGACCCTTCTCCCCCTTCCCGGATGTCTTTCCGTGCCCCGACCCGGTACCCCGGCCGACCCGCTTTCTGCGCTGGCGGGCGCCTGTCGGCGGCCTCAGCTCGTGAAGCTTCATGCTCCCTCCTGCTGATCCACTTGCTGCACCTCGACGAGATGGGCCACCTTCGCGATCATCCCCCGAACGGTCGGGGTGTCGTCGCGGACCACTGACTGATCGATGCGGCGCAACCCGAGCCCGGCCAGGACCCGGCGCTGGTGCTCTCGCCGTCCGATCAGACTTTTCCGCAGCGTAATATGGAGGCCCCTACCCATCCTATGCCCCTTGGGCTACCAGCCCTTCAGAAACCATTCCGCGCGCACGCGCCACTTCCTCTGGGGCTTTGAGCGACGTCAAGCCTTGCAACGTCGCCTTCACGACATTGTGTGGATTGTCAGACCCTAGCGACTTGGTGAGCACGTCCCTCACTCCCGCCGCCTCCAACACGGCGCGGGCCGCCCTCCCCGCCACCACGCCGGTGCCTTGAGAGGCCGGCCTGAGGAACACCCTGCCCGACCCGAACCTTCCCACGATCTCATGTGGAATGGTGGACCGCACCAGCGAGACCCCGACCATGTGCTTCTTTGCGCTCTCGATCCCCTTGCGAATCGCCTCCGGCACCTCGTGTGCCTTCCCCAAGCCAACACCCACGCGTCCCTTCTGGTCCCCGACAACCACGAGGGCGCTGAAATGAAACCGTCGCCCTCCTTTGACCACCTTGGCGACTCGGTTGATGTGGACCACACGCTCGACAAGTTCAGAGGACTCAGAGCTGATTCGCCTCACAACATCTCCTTCCATTACGCCCGTTGCGCGACTCTCAGGGCAGCTATGGGCAACTCCCGCGCACGCAGTGTCAGATTACGGATGAGTCCGGCAAGCAATCCGATCGCGACATTAGAACATCAAGCCTTTTTCCCGTAGGCCCGTGGCCAGCGCTTTCACGCGCCCGTGAAACTTGAACCCGCCGCGGTCGAACACCACTTGGGAGACACTCGCCGCCAGTGCCTTGGACGCCAAAAGCTCACCGACCAGCCTGGCAGCAGTCGTTTTATTGCCCACCTTTCCCTTATCTTTAATCTCCCTGGAGAGCGTAGAGGCCGCAGCCAGTGTCTTTCCCTGTTCATCGTCGATGAGCTGGGCATAGATGTGACGAGCGCTCTTGAACACACAGAGTCGAGGGCGTTGCGCGTTGCCGGCCACCCGCTTCCGTATCCGACGGTGCCGGCGATGCCGGCCCTCTCGTTTCCCCTCGTTGCCAATCAATGCAGCCCTCCAAGGCACACGAGTGCCGTTCCAACTTGTCGCGGCTAATCGCCAACAGGTGTCCTGCTAAGAACTATCGCTTTCCCTGACCTCACCATTGTGGCGTAAATGGTTGGAACGGCACGAGACGGCCTAGGCGCCAGCCTTTCCAGCCTTACGGCGAATCCGCTCCGTGGCGTACTTGACCCCCTTGCCCTTATACGGCTCGGGAGGCCTCAGACTTCGGATCTTGGCCGCGACTTCTCCAACCTGCTGTTTATCCGACCCAGAGATGGTTAGTAGATTTTGATTTTCCACCTCGACCTTGATTCTTTCCGGAAGCGGATAGACAATAGGATGAGAATAGCCCAGCATCAGCGTCAGATTCCTTCCTTGCAACGAAGCCCGATAGCCCACGCCAACCATCTCCAGTTTCTTTTCGAACCCCTTGGTCACCCCTTCGATCATATTGGCAACCAGCGTGCGGGTCAGACCGTGAAGCGAACGATGCAGCTTATTGTTCGTGGGCCGCACGCAATGAAGCTGCCTGTCCTCCGCTCTCACCATCATTGAGGGATGGAGGCGAAGGGACAGCTTGCCCCTTGGACCCTCTACGGAGATGCCCCCCCCCGCAATCTCCACGTTCACCTTATCGGGGATGGGGATTGGCTTCCTTCCGATGCGCGACACGTTCCCCCTGCTCGTTTAACGTTCGGTGGTCCAGCGTCCTTCGATGAAGAGGTGCGTGCTCTCAGCCATCAATCCCCGACAACGGAACCGCGCTCACCAGACATGGCAGAGCACCTCGCCACCCACCGCGCGTTCTCTGGCCGCGCGCTCCGACATGATCCCCTGCGAGGTGGAGAGGATCGCGACTCCTAGACCACTCAATACCCGAGGCAAACGTCGCGAGGTGGCATACACTCGGAGGCCGGGTCGGCTCACGCGCCGAAGGCCAGTGATGATCCGCTGATTCCCCGAACCGTATTTCAGGTAAATGCGCAGGGTCCGATGCTTATCGGTGTCGAGCACCTTGAAGTTCTTGATGTACCCTTCGGCTCGAAGGATTTTCGCAATCTCCACCTTCAACCTCGACGCCGGGATATCGACTTTGTCGTGGACGGCGGAGTTGGCGTTCCTGATCCTGGTCAGCATGTCCGCAATGGGATCGGTCATCATAATCAGCTTGCTCCAAGTTCCGCGCTG
>JBGQIR010000120.1:0-6035 GCA_041498535.1 Methylomirabilis sp. (SeqCode) | reverse complement strand
TAGTGCTCGTCGTCCCCGGGATCGTGGTGGTCGTCGTCCCCGGGATCGTGGTGGTCGTCGACCCCTGGAGCGTCGTGGTGGTCGTCGACCCCGGGGGGGACGTCGTGGTCGTAATTGAAGTCGTGGTCGTCGACCCCGGGGGGGACGTCGTGGTCGTAGTGGCGGCCTGGCACAAGGGGGTGGTGATAGTGTTGGACAACAGCGTCACTGCGGCAGTTTGCGCCAGGGCTCGACCGTTCAAGCTTGCGCCAGTCCCCAGGCTGATGGCCGTGGACGCGAGAATATTTCCTATGAACGTGGTGCCTGAACCGATAACTGCGGAACTGACCTCCTTCCACCACACGTTGCAGGGTGAACCGATCCCATTGAGAAATTGAACCTTCGCGCCGACGCCGGCCGATGTAGTGAGCGTGGCCGCGGACCGGAAAATCCAGACCCCATTGGGGGCGCTTGTGTCGTTCAGAGTGAGTGTTCCCGACAACTCAAACGCATCCGCACAATAGATGCCTGGCACGAGGGTTAATCCAACCAGATCCTTAACACCTGCGAAGGTGGTAGTGCACGCTACGTTCGGCGCCGCGCTAAGCGCAAGGAATGCAGCGCCGTTATCAAGCTGAGCCAGAGCCGCGTTCGCATCAGCGTCGTGTATCGTGCCCGGAGGACCGACGGTCCCCGGAGGAAAACCAGTGACATGCGGTGGTGCTCCGATACTTGGGCTGACACCCAGATCTCTGTTGACGGTTGTCGGGCCGCTATTGGTCACTATCGAGCCAGCCAGAACGGAGTAACTCAACGCCGCACTCAGTGTTGGCGAGGTCGCGGCCAGTACTAGGGAGGGGGCGTAAAGAAGCCCGGCGGCGAATCCCACGCTTGCCAAGAGACTCCAGTACTTGCACTTCATTTTGTTCATTTTGAATCTTCCACTTTCTCGAGTTGCTCGAGTTGCTATTGATTTCGGGAAGGCTGGATGCCACGAGAGGCCGTTCTGCTGCTAAATTCCCGCCGTCCGCGATGGAGCCTAAATGGAATTATTTTGCCACTTCGGTCATGCGTAGCATCCATCCCTATAGGTTGTCAAGTGAAAAGTTAGGTAATGGGCTATTTTGCATCAGGTTCAAAAAGAACAGTTTGCGTCGATTATCCTTGACAACATCTGCTGCATCTGCTAATGCTGCATCGCTCTATAAAGAGGTGATGCAACTGTGGCTCGAGCGAGTAAAAACGAACGCACAACGATTCGACACGCTGCTGAGGCCGCCACTGCAATGCTCCCAAGGCTTAAGCAAGCGCGCGCCGATCTAGACCAGCGCATGGCCTCTCTCGAAGCGGTCATTTCAGCATACGGAGCTCTTACCGGAAAACGACAAAACACAACTCCCGCAGCCACCAGCCCAACTTCTCCCAACAGGGTAAAGCGCGGTCAAGTTGTAGAGCACATCGACACCATTCTTCGGAGTGAGGCTGCGTATGACGAGCCGACCATCCGCCAGAAGCTGGCCGAGTGCTTTGAAGTTGCATACAAAAGATCAACTGTATACTCTACGCTCCGCCGCTTCAAAGACAAGAAGTATGTATACGATGAAACGACGAAGCTTTGGAAAATGAAATAGGCTCTAGCACTTGCGCTTGAAAAAGAAGGGGCCTCTCTTCGAGATCAACTTCTCGTTAAGGCCCCCTCCTCTGGTATGCGCCGGTAGGTCAATGCAGAGGCCTCGCGACCACTCAATAGATTGATCACTCCCCTCGTGCCGTTCCAACTTGTTGCAGCTAATCGCTGACAAGTGTCATGCTAAGAACTATCGCTTGCCCTAGTGCCGTTCCAACTTGTTCGGACAAATGACAAGGCTTTGCGACGGTCGGTCTAGATGCCTGCGGGTCATTGTGACGTTAGGCGGATAGAGTTGGAACGGCACTAGCCTCACCATGTTGGGGTAAATAGTTGGAACGGCACGAGGGTCGCTACAGGGGCCTTCGACCTTGGATGACGCGAATCAGTATCACCACGACCGCGATGACCACGAGAACGTGAATGAATCCGCCCAGTGTGTACGAGGAGACCAACCCCAGGAGCCAGAGGACAATCAAGATAATCGCGATGGTCTCGAGCATTCTTGCTCCTCCTCCTGCCGCAACCCGGCGACGATCCGAACTATAGACCCAGCGGCCCAGTGCCGCCTAACGGCACAGCTCGGTTGCCGGGCCGGCTAGGTTGACGCAATACCTCGAAACGCCGTCATGCCGGCCCGGTCAACTGCTGCGGTTTTGTTAGGCCCGGAAAGCTTGAAAATTACCTTTTCCGCTCCGCCCTTCTCCGTTTCCCTTCAGATCTCGGCGTACCATCCGAAGTTAACCTTGTCTTCGTCGTACCTGCCCCGCCCTTCCCCCAGATGGCGGAAATCCTCGACGAACTCGATCGTCTTGATCCACTTGACCATCTTAAAGCCGAGCTTGGTCTCGATGCGAAGCCGCAGCGGCGCCCCGTGTGCGAGCGGGAGGGGGTGCCCGTTCATCTCGTAGGCCAGCAGTGTCTGCGGATGCTTCGCGTGCGTCAGGTCGAGCGTATCATAATAGAGGCCTCCCTCGGACCCCTCGCCGAACGAGCGGAATACCACATAGCGTGCGTTGGGGAGCGGCCGGCAATGCTTAAGCAGTTTATCCAGCGGCAGCCCGCCCCACTCCGCGATCCCGGACCACCCCTGAATGCAGATGTGCTTGGTGATCTGACTCTGTTTCCCCATCGCCTTGATCTCGTCGAGCGAGAGTTGCATGGGGTGTTCGACCAGGCCGCTCACCTCGAGACGGTAGTCCTTGAAGCCGTTCTCATAAAGGCCAATCATCTCCGGCGCGGTCGGCATGCGCCCGTTGACCCAGAAGTAGGGCGAGATGTCGTCCTTCGTGTAACATTGACGCGAGGTCATCCGGTCGAGGAGCGGTCGCGTGACCCCGTCAACCAAGACCCCGGTAACGTTCTGCACGAGCCGCGGCCGGCTCAGGGAGACCCGTGTGGCGACGATATTCACGGCCAGGATCAGGCCAATCGCGACCAGCCCGGCCCAGATCCCGAGCAAGTCCATGTCGCTTGTCCCAAACACAATGTGGTTCATGTTCCGTGCGAAGCCCGTGACCACGACCATCGTGACATGTACAACGAGGAACACGAGATAGCCGACCAGGCACAGGAAGTGGATCGAGCGTGCTCCCTGCCGTCCGCCGAATAGTCGGGAGTACCAGGGATAGCGGGCTGCCAGCGCCGGCGACATCGCGGCCCCGGTCACGATTGTTAACGGTGAGACGAGGAACACGGTCGAAGCGTACGCCAGTTGTTGGAGAGCGTCGTAGGGATGGAATGCGGCCTCGGGCGGCATGCGGAAGCTCAGGTAGTCCCGCAAGGTCGCCACCGCGTCCGGGAAAATCGACCACGACGTCGGGATCAGCCGGTGCCACTGGCCCGTCAAGAACAGCAGACCCACATAGATCAAGCCGTTGCCGATCCAGAAGATCACGCTGAGGAAGTGCCAGTCGAGGGCCATCCCAAACCAGCGGTGGGGGCCGCCGGGCAGCCCCAGCCAGTGGGGCGTAGCTATCACATCATCATGCGACGTATAGAGCCGATCCGTCGGGACGCTTTTTCTCGTGAACTTCAGCCACTCCGATCCTGGCGTGCAGTGGTCATTGAAGTACAGCCGGGGATGTTCCATGAGGATCTGGATGCCGCTGCGGATCAACAACGTGATGAACATGAAGTTGACGTAGTGATGAACTCGCAGCCAAGCTGGAAACGGTTCATTCACGGTGCGATCCTTCAAACCCCGGACTGATTCTGGCTAACGTGCCGCATCAGCAGCGGCGGGCGCGAGCCCGACGTGGGAAATGCAACACAAGAGAAGTCAGCGCCCACCGGCTGCTGCATGCGGTTGTTACGCGCATGGAGCCATCAGATGGGTTTTCGTTTCCCCAGTTCTCCCAGAAGACTGACGAGATCTTCCGCGTGCTCCTCCTCCATGGCGAGGATCCCCTCAAGCATCCTACGTGTCGTGGGATCATCATTGCCAAGGTACGCGATCATCTCGCGATAGCTATCGATGGCGATCCGTTCGGCGATGAGATCTTCCTTGATCATGTCGATGAGGGAATCCCCTTCGACATACTCAGCGTGGCTGCGCGTCAGGAGACCCTCCGGAGAGAAGTTCGGCGCCCCGCCGAGCTGTACGATCCGTTGGGCAATCTGATCCGCGTGCACCTGTTCTTCGTTCGCGTGTTGGAGAAACTCCTGGGCAACGCTCTGGGCATTGATCCCGGTCGCCATGAAGTAATGGCGCTTGTACCGGAGGACGCACACGATCTCCGTGGCAAGCGCCTCGTTCAGGATGCGGATGACCGTCTCGCGGTCGGCCTGGTATCCTGGCGTCACCGCGCCGTTTTCGATGTGTTGGCGCGCCCGTTTCCTCAAAGTCCGAATGTCTGTTAGGAATGGTTGGTCAGGCATCGGTGCCTCCTTATCCCTCGAATGTGTGTAACGGTTCGAGTTCAGCGGCGAGCGAAGCGAGTCCGCTGCAACGAGGGGTTTTAGGCGGCTCTGATGCAGGAGCTAGCTCTTCTAGCCCACAAGAAGCAGGAGCGCGCCAACCACGATCGCCCCCACGCCCGCCCAGACCGGGACGTTAGTGTCCTTCTCCTTGTCCACTAGGACCTTCTTCGCCTTGCCCAGAATGCGGGCTCCGGTCTGCGGAGCCCGCGCGATCGAGCGCCTCGTGTGAGAGCTGACCTACTTCTTGACGAGGAGATTGTTCGTGACTGCCTTCACGCCGCTGACGCCGCGGGCCACCGCGACCGCCCGACTCACGGCCTGCGGCGAATTCACGAAGCCACTCAACTGGACGACGCCCTTGAACGTCTCCACGTTGATCTGCAACACCTTCAGGTCCGGATCCTGCAGAATCGCGGCCTTGACCTTCGCCGTGATGGTGGAATCATCAAAGTACTCACCCGTGCTTTCCTGGGTCCGGCTTGCGGCGCAGCCTGCGATCACGGCCATCACCAGCAGCACCAAGAGAGACCGCACCATCGGGCTCGCTGTCTTCATGGGTCAACCCCTCCTCGCCGGGTTGGTTGTTTCGTCTCACGCACCTACTACGCAGCCAAGCTATCAAACGGGCACGGCAATCCTCTCGTCGGGGATATGCCGTGCCCGATGGTGAAATCGAGCAGAGATCCCTATTCGGAAAGGATGAGGATCTCGACCCGCCTGTTTTCGAACCTGCCCTTCTCTGTTGAATTATCCGCGATGGGTTTGGATTCCCCATACCCCGCGCTCTTGATCCTTGCGCGGTCAGCCACCCCGTGCTTCAGGAGGTGCTCTCTCACGGCAGCGGCTCTCCTCTCGGAAAGGCCCTGGTTGTATTTCTCGCTGCCGATGCTGTCCGTATGGCCCTCGATGGAAATCTCATAACCCGGGTACTTCTTGACAAAATCGACGGCCTTCTGAAGCTCGGCAGTATCCGCATTCCTGATAGTCGCCTTGTCGAAGTCGAAGTTGACATGCAGGGTCAAGCGATCGATCACCTTGAGGGCGGCAGGCGGCGGGGTCACGGCGACCGTCGTCGATGCTTTACGGGATCCCCCCTCGCCTAGCGCGGCGATCGTATATTGCGTCGTGGTGGTGGGGCACACGGGCCGGGACCCGCTGAGATCCACGCTCCCGACTGCCTGATCGATCGAGGCGCTCGAGGCGTTCGCCGCCGACCACGTCAGGGTCGCGCACTGGCCCTGCACGATCGAGGCCGGGCTCGCCGAGAGGGACACGGTGGGCGCAGGCGGCAGGGTTACCTTCTTCGGGCAGAGAGCATTCGCCCTGTTTGTCGCCTCATTTGCCATTGCGATTCCCTCATTGGTACGGCACGACAGGTAAATATCGTACGCATCGTTTTTCATCTTCTCAACTGCTCTAAACTCATCTGGGCATTGCTTGTCCTTGCCGGCTTGCCTTGCCGCCTCTACGGCTCTCTCTGCGGAGGGCAGCTCCTTGGGGTACCACC
>JBGQIR010000119.1:0-6073 GCA_041498535.1 Methylomirabilis sp. (SeqCode) | reverse complement strand
CTCCTCCACAACGCAGAGCATCGATCCATCCCGACTCGGGTCGGCGCAGATATTACACCGGTCGTCCTCGGAGATGTTGAAACAGACGCTGCAGCTTTGCGTCCGCTCCTTGAGATCCATGATCGCTTGAGCCAGCGCCTGGACTTCGTCCTTGGACGCCTTCAGGAGGTGAAACGTCAGGCGCTGGGCGCCCTTGGGACCGATGCCGGGAAGGCGGACCAGCTCGCCGATGAGCCTGGCCAGGCTGGGAGCATAGCGGGACACGGGGCGCTCTACAACAGCCCGGGTGGCAGGCCGAGCCCTCCCGTCAGCCGACCCATCTCCTGGGCGAGCAGCTCGCGGGATTTCCGGAGCGCGTCGTTCGCCGCGGCCACAATCAGGTCCTGGAGCATCTCCAGATCATCTGGCCCGGCGACCTCGCGGTCGATCTTCACCTCGACCACTTCGCCCCGACCATTAGACACGACCGTGACCATCCCGCCACCCGCGGTCCCTTCAACCCGCTTCGCCGCGGCCTCTTCCTGAATCTTCTCCATCTCGGCCTTCATTCGCTGCGCCTGCTTGACCAAGTTTCCAAGGTTCTTCATCTCACCCTCACTCGCCGCTCGCATCCTGCCCGGGCTCTTTCTCGCTCACTCGAATGACCTCTCCGCCGAAGAGCTCCACCGCCTTTTGCACCAACGGATGACGCCGAGGCGACCCCTGGTCCGACGGTGTCACCGGCCCCTCGGGGCTGGCCGTCTCCCTGGGCCGGGGCATCGAGGGCTGTATCGGCTCGCCCTGGCCTGTGGTGAGCTGCGTCGAACCACTCACCCCAGGTGGAATGGATCGGTTCTGAAATCGAAACTCGACCTTCAGGTGCCGCCCAAAGGCCTCGGCCGCGGCAGCGGCCATGAGCCGCCGGTTCTCGGCATCATCCAGCGTCGATCGCGCAAAGGATGTGCCGTTTTCGAGCGTCACGATCAGCGTCTCGCTCTCCACCTGCACCTCTTTCGCCTCTTCGAGAAGGGCGGCGAGAGACCGCTTCTTGCCCTCCAGGACCTGCTTGACCCGGGTCCAGCCTTCTTGCGGATCGGGGGCACTGGTTGACGGAGGAGGGGGGGGCGATGCCTGCGCGGGCGGCCTCGGCGCGGGCGGTCGATCTTGCAGCGGGGGCCTCTTCTCCGCCATCGAAGCGGTGGGGGCAGCGGAGAACAGCGGGAGTTCTGACGGGGGTGGGGCGGGAGCCGCGGTCCCCAGACCGACCAACAGCCGTTCCTCCAACGCCGACAGGCGCTGCAGGAGCGTCTCGAGGGATTGGAGAGACCGGGCCTCTGTCGCCTCGACCAGGGCCATCTCCAAGACGAACCGGGGATGGGGAGCCCGTCGCATCTCGAATTCGGCGCGGCTCAGGACTTGAAAGATCGTTTCGAGGTCCGCGAGCGTGAAGGCCTGGGCCTGCGAGCGAATCGTGTCGGGCGGCACTCGGCTGGCCTGAAGCAATGGGGCGGGGTCTTTGATCGCTTTGGTCACCATCAGGTCCCGCAGGTGCGCCAGCATCTCCTGGCAGAACCGCTGCAGGTCGTATCCCCTGACGCTGAGCGACTCAACCAGCCCCAGGGCCTTGCCGCTGTCCCGCTCGATGATGGCCTGGGCAGCCTGCGCCAGCACCTCCCCCTCCACCAGCCCCAGCACAGCCCCGACGTCGTTCTCACTCACCTCGGCGCCACTATAGGCGATCACCTGGTCCAGGAGGCTCTGCGCATCGCGGAGGCTTCCTTCCGCGGCGCGGGCAATCGCCTTCATCGCCCCGTCCGCAACCGTCGCTCGCTCGTCGCGGGCGATCTCCCAAAGTCGCTCCTCGATTTCCCCCTGTCCCAGCTTCCGGAAGTCGTGGCGCTGGCAGCGGGAGAGAATGGTGGACGGGATCTTGTGCGCATCGGTTGTCGCGAGGATGAAGACCACCCCCGGGGGCGGCTCCTCGAGTGTCTTCAGCAGGGCATTGAAGGCCGGCTCGGTCAGCATGTGGACTTCGTCGATAATAATCACCTTGAATTTCTGGCGCGACGGCGCATACCGAACATTCTCGCGAAGCTCCCGGACCTCATCGATCCCGCGATTGGAGGCGCCATCGATCTCCATGCAGTCGATCGATCGTCCCTCTGCGATCTCCTTGCAGCTTGTGCATTGATTGCATGGGTCAGGCGTGCGGCCCCGCTCGCAGTTGAGGGCCTTTGCCAGGATGCGGGCGGTCGTCGTCTTGCCGACCCCGCGCGGGCCTGCAAAGAGAAGGGCGTGGGCGATGCGGTCCTTGGCAAGGGCGTTCTTCAGGGTCTGCGTGACCGGCCGCTGGCCCACCACCTCATCAAAGCTCTGGGGCCGCCATCGCCTGGCGAGCACTAAGTAGGACATAGTCGGTTCACCGTTCACAGTTCACGGTCCACGGAGAAGCGTGGCGCGCCACCGACCGCGTGTCGCCCTCCCCGTGAACCGTCAACCGTGAACTGTCAACAATGTTTCTTGGCCGTGCACCCACCGTCGATCGCCGCCTTCGGGCTGCACCGGCGACCGAAGCTCCGGCCGAGCTTCCCCGCGGCACAGGAGTCCGTCTGTTTACCGCTGCTTCCTTCCGGATCTGGCGGGGTTGACAAACTCTCCTTGCGCGGGACCCGACCATCATCGCTCCGATCACAGGCCAATGCTCAAAGGCTTAAGACCTCGGGCAGGAATTCGATCCCGCTAGAGCGGATTGCGGGTACAGGGCACCGCTAACTCCCCATCTAGCACGGCCAAGGTTGCTGGAAAGGGCTGCCCGATCCGTCCCGCCTATGGGGCCCGACCCCTTCCGTGTCATGACTGTTCGTTCCGCTTCGTGTCGCCCCCAATCAGCTCCTTGACGTATTCCGCGATCCCCCGATCGATCGGATACCTGGGATCATATCCGAGCTCCGCTCGAGCGAGAGCCACGTCGGCCTCGGTGTGCGGTTGATAGAATGAGTACGGGTTCTCGAAGTAGTCAGGCTCTTGGTCCGTCCCGAGGGCTTTGTTCAGCAGGGCGACGACCTCGTTAAAAGAGGTGGCCCGCCCCGAGCCGACGTTATACACGCCGCTGCGAGTGGCCTCTGCCGCCATCACCGTCGCCTCCACCACGTCCTTGATGTACACAAAGTCCCGCTTCTGCTCCCCGTACTTGAAGATCCGTGGCCGCTTGCCCGCTCGGATCTGCCCCGCCAACTGGTAGATCATGCTGGATGCGGCTCCCTTGTGGGCTTCGCCCGGCCCGTACACATTAAAGTACCGGAGTCCAACAATCCTGAAGTTCCGCGATGTGGCGGCGTACCGCCTGGCGAGATTTTCCAGAAGCACCTTCGAAAAGCCATAGACGTTGGCTGGGCGGGCAGGTTGGTCCTCGGGCATGTGGCCCGAGCGGCAGACGCCGTAGATGGCCGCTGAAGAAGCAAAGACAAGCGGCGTCCCTGAGAGGCGCGCGAACTCCGCCGTCCGGCGAAATCCCTCAACGTTATTGAAGATCATCTGCCGCGGATCGGCAACGGTGGTATCGGTAATGGAGGCCAGGTGGAATATCACCTGAAATTCGCCCGGCCGGAATCGCGCGCACAGGTCCATCGACGCGAGATCCTGAGCGACCAGATCGCCGCGGAGGCCGACCAGATTGCTGAACTCGCCGGAGCGGAAATCGTCGATGATCGTCGTGCGGATACCCGGGTATCGCCTTTCCAGCTCCAGGGCAAGATTCGAGCCGATAAACCCGGCGCCGCCAGTGATCAGAACGCTGTTCATGGGTTCACCGTTCACGGTTCACAGTTCGTAGTTCAGTGTTCATAGTTCATAGACAAGGCTCGGACAGCCGCAGGTCTCTGCTCTGAACTATGAACTATCAACCATGAACGCCCTTTCTTGTGGTGGCGGAGAGGCCGGGATTCGAACCCGGGGCGAGGTTTCCCCCGCACACGCTCTCCAGGCGTGCCAGTTAAGCCGCTCCTGCACCTCTCCGTCCGGTTCACGGTCCACAGTTGACGGTTCACAGATGAAAGGACATGAGTACACGCCAGCGCTTCTTGACCGTTGACCGACGACCGTTGACCGTCCGCGGTCATCGGTCATCCCGCGGAGCGGGGGGCGGTGGCGGAGAGGGAGGGATTCGAACCCCCGGAGCAGTTGCCCGCTCAGCGGTTTTCGAGACCGCCCGATTCAGCCACTCTCGCACCTCTCCATCTCCTAACACAGGCCATTGCTCCCAGGATGAAAGAGCCCGCCCGAGGGCCCTGGGCTACGATAGGTGCGCCCCTGTTCGGCGCCCGAAAGGTCGGTCAGCCGTTCGCGAACCAATAGGTGAGCACCCCAAGGCCAATCGTGATCCACCAAAGGACGAGCAGCGTCCGCATCCACGCGCTGTAGTTCTGGAAGCGGAATCGCCCGGGGATCAGGCTTGTCCCGGCGACCAGGACGACGTACACGCCGAGCAGCAAGACGACGCTGCCGAGCGCTGCATGGGCCACCACCGCAACAGTGGTTCGGTTGGCGATGCCACGGGCAAGATCGGGAACGTAGACCTCACGGAACGACGGCCACATCCAGACCAGGGTCATACCGATGGCCAGAATGAGCGCGGACGATTGACAGGCTCCGTGGGCGCGATACAAGCCGCGACGCGCAAGCACCATGCCGATCAGGAGCAGGAGGCCGAGGCCGATCTGGACCAGCAGGTTCAGATCACCGCCAAATGTGGCGCCACGACCAAGAAATCCTTCACCGAACATGGCGCCAGACTCTATGGGCCCAGCAGGTGATCCCCAAGCTGCCTCAACTTACCTGTCGGCGGAGGAATATGGCGGAGAGGCCGGGATTCGAACCCGGGCTGCACCTTTCGGCACAGACTCGCTTAGCAGGCGAGCACCTTCGGCCACTCGGTCACCTCTCCGTAAGTTCACGGTTCACTGTTCACGGTTCACAGATAATGCCATTCGTACATAAGGCCGAGTCCCCTGTTCCTTGCGGTCAACTGTGAACCGTCAACTGTTAACCAGCTTCCCGCTCCGCGGGAAGCTTTGGCGGAGGGGGTAGGATTCGAACCCACGAGGCTTTCGCCTAACGGTTTTCAAGACCGCCGCCTTCAACCACTCGGCCACCCCTCCGGAAGTTCACAGTTCAGAGTTCAGGGTTCAGAGATGCTGCCCGGGGAGTCGAAGGCCCTGGCTCCTCACTCTGAACCATGAACGATCAACTATGAACTATTACGTAATTCGGTCGAGCCCGCCCATATGGGGCTGAAGCGCCTCCGGGATGCCGACGCTGCCATCGGCTTCCTGGTAGTTCTCCAGGATTGCCAGCCAGGTCCGCCCGATGGCCACCCCCGACCCGTTCAGCGTGTGCACGAACCGCGGCGCCGACTTGGGCGAGGGTCGGTATCGAATGCTGGCTCGCCTCGCCTGAAACGCCTCGCAGTTGCTGATCGACGAGACCTCTCGGTACGCCCCTTGGCTCGGGATCCAGATCTCGATGTCATAGGTCTTTGCGGCGGCAAAGCCCAGGTCGGCAGTACAGAGGGTAACCACCCGGTGGGGCAAGCCCAGCCGCTGAAGGACGACCTCCGCGTGCCGCGCCATCTCTTCCAACGCTTCGTAGGAGCGCTCCGGCTCCGTGAATTTCACCAGCTCCACCTTGTCGAACTGATGCTGCCGCATGAGGCCTCGCGTGTCTTTTCCGTAGGAGCCAGCCTCCCGCCGAAAACAGGGCGTGTAGGCGACGTATGACAGGGGAAGCGCTCCGGGCGGCAAGATTTCCTCGCGGTGAAAGTTGGTCACCGGGACCTCCGCCGTCGGGATCATATAGAGGCCCTCGTCCTTGGTCTTGAACAGCTCCTCGTCGAATTTGGGAAGCTGCCCCGTCCCCTGCATCGCGGCGGCATTCACCAGAAATGGGGGGAGGATCTCGGTGTAGCCGTGCTCCTTCACGTGAAGATCGAGCATGAAGCCGATCAGCGCGCGCTCCAGCCTCGCCCCGAGCCCCTTGAGGATGGCGAAACGAGACTGTGCCATCTTGGCCGCACGCTCGAAATCCAGGATGCCCAGTG
>JBGQIR010000118.1:0-6197 GCA_041498535.1 Methylomirabilis sp. (SeqCode) | reverse complement strand
GAGTTCGTCACCACCACCACACACAAGACGCTTCGGGGCCCGCGGGGCGGGATGATCATGTGTAAGGCAGACTACGCCCAGGTCCTGAACAAACAGGTCTTTCCCGGGATGCAGGGGGGCCCGCTCATGCACATCATCGCCGCCAAGGCCGTGGCGTTTCAGGAGGCCCTTTCGCCGGAGTTTGCCTCGTACCAGCGCCAGATCGTCGTCAATGCCAAGGCCCTCGGCGAGGCGCTTCAAAGCCACGGCTTCCGCCTGGTGTCCGGGGGGACAGATACGCATCTTCTCCTGGTTGATTTGACGGGGCGAGGGCTGAGCGGAAAGACGGCCGAGGCCGCGCTGGACCGGGCGGGAATCACGGTCAACAAGAACGCCATCCCGTTCGATAAAGAGAAGCCGACCGTGACCTCTGGCATCCGGATCGGCACCCCGGCCATTACCACGCGCGGGATGCGGGAACACGAGATGCGGCAGATCGGGGACCTGTTCGCCGATGTGCTCAAGGATGTGGGAAATGTCGCGGCCCAGTCAAGGGTCGCGGCCCAAGTGAAAGAGCTTTGCGCCTCTTTCCCCTTGTACCGGGAGCAACTTGCCCTCTCCTCTCCCCACCTGGCTTAGGACTCTCCGAGGGACTCCTTTGTGAAATGTCCCTACTGTAGTAGCCTCGAGGAAAAGGTCGTCGATTCCCGGGAGGGCAAGGACAGCTTGGTCGTCCGGCGCCGTCGCCAATGCCAGCAGTGCATGCGGCGCTTCACCACCTATGAGCGGATCGAAGAGATCCACTTCATGGTTGTCAAAAAGGATGGGCGCCGAGAGCCGTTCAACCGGCAAAAGATCATGTCGGGCTTGCTCAAGGCAGTGCAGAAGCGGCCAGTGAGTGTCTCCCAGCTCGAGAAGATCGTGGACGAGATTGAGGCCCGCCTCGCCGAGAAGGTCGAGCGGGAGATGACCGCCGCCGAGATCGGCGAGTTGATCATGGAGCGGCTCCACGAGATCGACGAAGTGGCCTATGTCCGCTTCGCGTCGGTCTACCGCCAGTTCAGGGACGTGAGTCAGTTCGTGGAGGAGGTCAAGGGCCTGCGGGAGGGGCGGCCACGTCGGCGGCCTTCCTGAATGGCGGCATCATGAGCCGGCATTACCCGATAATGGTCGATCTGTTGGGGCGGCGCTGCCTGGTTGTGGGCGGCGGGCCTGTGGCCGAGCGCAAGGTCCTGGCCCTCGTCGAGGCGGGCGCAGAGATCGTTGTGGTCAGCCCGTCTCTCAGCCCGGGGCTCGAAGACCTCAAGCGGCAGGGGCGGATCGTTCACCGCGCCCGACCGTACCGACCGGGCGATCTGGCGGGGAGCTTCCTCGTGTTTGGGGCCACCGACGATCCGGAGGTTAACGGTCGCCTGGCTGATGAGGCGAAGGCGGCAGTGGTCCTGGCCAACCTCGCCGACTCACCGTCGTCGAGTACGTTCCTTGTGCCGGCGGTCCTTACGCGGGGCAACCTCGTCATCGCGATCTCCACCGGGGGTGACAGCCCCAGACTTGCCAGGAAGATCCGGGAGGATCTGGGGTCGGTCTACGGCGATGAGTACGCCGAGCTATTGAAAGTGTTAGGCCGGGTCAGGGAGCGGGCGATGCGTGAGGTCGCCGACCCCGGGCGCCGGAGGGCCCTGCTGGAGCGGGCCGTTGAGGCCGATCTGTTGACGTTGATCCGGACGGGGGACGTCCTCGGTATCGAAAGAACTGTGAAAGGGTTGTTCGACGAGCCGCCGCACACGATGAAGCAGTCTCGGTAGTCGAAGGGATTATGGAACTCATCCTGTCTTACGTTGCATTGCTCCTCTACCTTGCCGCGAGCCTGGGGTACATGGGCTCCCTGACGGCCCGGCATCGCAGGCTCCTGAGGACGGCGGGCATCCTGGCCCGCTCCGGCTTTGCCCTGCATACCGCGGCCTTGGGGGTCTACCTCTATCAGCAAGGCCGCCCGCCAGCTACCCTTGCCGAATGGCTCTCCTTCTACGCATGGGCCACGGCTGCCGTCTACATTCTGACAGAGGTGCGCTACGAAAGTAAGGTCATCGGGTCGTTCGTCATCCCGCTTGTTGTCATCCTCCTCGGGACCTCGGCTGCCCTGCCCAAGACGATCGAAAGTCTGGCCCCCCCGCTGAAGAACATCGGGGTCTGGGCCCACGTGATTCTGACGCTGCTCGGGAATGCCGCCTTCGCCCTCGCTTGCTGCGGGGCGTTGATGTACCTGCTGCAAGAACGCCAGCTCAAGTCGAAGCACCCTGGAGTCCTGTTTCATCGACTTCCCTCGCTGAATCTTCTTGACGACCTGTGCCACCTTGCCCTTTCGATTGGCTTTCCTCTCCTGACCCTTGGCCTGTTAAGCGGTGCCTTGCTGGCGTTTTCCGCGTGGGGCTCTTTCTTGACCTGGGACGGGAAGCAGATCTGGTCGATCGTCACCTGGTTCTTCTATGCTGCACTGCTGCACGGACGGCTGGCAGGGGGCTGGCGTGGAAGGAAAGCGGCCATCTTGTCGATCATCGGCTTCTGCGGAGTGGTCTTTGCCTCCCTCGGGGCGAATCTGGTCATCAGGGGGACCCACGCTTTTTGATGGAACGTTTCGAGTTTCGAGTGCCGAGTTTCGAGTTGAGAAGTGGAAACCCGAAACCCGGAACTCGGAACTGCGAAAGCATGATGGATATCATTGTCCTCGGTCTAAGCCACAAGACAGCGCCACTCGACCTCAGGGAAAAGCTTCACTTCTCGGAGTCGGAGCTGCCAGAAGTCTTGGAGGCAGTCGGCGCCTGCGGGCAGATCCTTGAGCGGATGATGCTCTCCACCTGCAACCGGGTGGAGGCCTACGCCGTTGTGGACGAGGTGGAGACTGCGCGCCGGTTCCTTGTGGAGTTCCTCGCCGAACGAGGCAAGCTTCCGCATGAGACCTTCGAGTCCTGTCTCTATCTGCTCAAAGCTGATCAGGCCCTCCGGCACATCTTCCGCGTGGCGTCGAGCCTCGATGCCATGGTGGTCGGCGAACCCCAGATCCTGGGCCAGGTGAAGGCGGCGTATGGGATCGCCCTGGAGCAGGAAGCCACGGGCGTGATTCTGAATAACCTGATGGAAACCGCCTTCCATGTGGCGAAGCGGGTGCGGACCGAAACAGGAATCGCGGCCTCGGCAGTCTCGGTCTCCACCGCTGCCATCGAGCTGGCCAAGAAGATCTTCGGTGACCTCAAGGGTCGCTCCGTGATGCTGATCGGGGCCGGGAAGATGTCGGAGCTATCCGCCAAGCACCTGCTGGCCGACGGCGTCGGATCGGTCATCGTGGCCAATCGGAACTTCGATCGGGCGGTGGAGCTGGCTGAGCGGTTTCATGGCCGGGCCGTCCGCTATGACGATGCCAAGGCGGAGATGGTCCGGGCCGACATCATCATCAGCTCGACCGGTGCGCCGCACCAGATCCTGTCCAAGGCAGACCTGGAAGATATCGTCATCCAGCGCCGAAATCGGCCGATCTTCCTGATCGACATCGCGGTTCCACGGGACATCGATCCGACGGCCAACGAGATCGACAATGTCTACCTCTATGATATCGACGATCTCCAGGGAGTCGTGCAGGCCAACCTTCGCGAGCGACAGCGGGAGGCGGAGCGGGCAGAGGCGTTGATCGATCGAGAGGTGTCGCAGTTTGTAGGCTGGCTCGCGGGCCTCAAGGTCGTCCCCACCATCGTGGCCATGCGTCAGAAGGTGGAGTCGATACGCGAGGAGGAACTCCGGAGGGTCTTTGCGAGACTGCCAGACCTGACCCCGGAGGAACGACAGGCCATCTCGAGCCTCGCTAGCTCGATTGTGAACAAGATCCTCCACGACCCGATGACGGAGCTGAAACGGCAGTCGGCTATGAAGGATGGCCACCTCTATGTGAGTGTGCTCCGGAGGCTCTTTGCTATCCGAGACGAATAAAATGTGCGAGGTGCGAGGTGCCGGGTGCGAGGTGCGATGTAGGGGCGCTGCTTGCTCCGCCCTTTTATGGGATATAGCGTGGAGCGCCGTGTATTGAGGCTCGGCACCCGCGGCAGCCCGCTTGCCATGCGCCAGGCGGGGCTGGTCGCGGAAGCCCTCGGCAAGCAATCGCCTGGTCTGGAAGTTCGCTTCATCCCCATCAAGACCTCAGGTGACAAGCTCCTCGATTCACCGCTTGCGCAGGCCGGGGGAAAGGGCCTGTTCGTGAAGGAGATCGAGGAGGCCCTTCTCGATAGCCGGATCGACCTTGCGGTCCACAGCATGAAAGACCTCCCAGCGGAGTTGCCGCCGGGCCTCCGTGTGGGCGCTGTCATGCGTCGTGAAGATCCGTGTGACGCGCTTGTCACCAGAAACGGCCTTCGCTTCGCAGAACTGCCTGCTGGCGCAAGGATCGGGACCAGCAGCCTGCGGCGGCAAGTGCAGCTCCTCCATCACCGACCCGACCTCCAGATCGTTCCGCTGCGCGGCAACGTGGAGACGCGGCTCAAGAAACTCGAAACGCTCGACCTGGATGCCGTCGTCCTTGCGGTCGCGGGCCTTATCCGCCTTGGCTTGCAGCATCGGATCACCGAGCGGCTCCATCCCGAACTGAGCCTGCCGGCGATTGGCCAAGGCGCGCTGGCGATCGAAATCCGGGAGGATGACCCGCGTGTTTCTCCGATTGTCGGTTCGATCGATCATCGAGAGACTCGACTGGCGACCATGGCGGAACGGGCGTTTCTGCGGCGCCTGGGCGGAAGCTGCGTGACCCCGGTCGCCGCCTTCGGCCAGATCGAAGGGGACTCGCTCGTCCTCACCGGAATGGTGGCCAGTCTGGACGGGAAGCGCATGGTGAAAGAGGTGTTGCGGGGGGAAGCCAGCACTCCCGACACGGTGGGACAGGCCTTAGCGGAAGCGCTGCTCGCCGCCGGCGCGGACGAGATTCTTCGGGAAATCGGTCCATATCTTCCCTCATCCTTTCCTCTCCCCTTGGGAGAGCGGGGAGGGTGAGGGGTGGGAAAGTATGGATGAAGGGGAAAGTCTATCTCATCGGCGCAGGACCTGGCGATCCCGGCCTGATAACCCTCCGCGGCGTCAAATGCCTCCAGGAAGCCGATGTGGTTATCTACGACCACCTCGCCAACCCGCGTCTTCTCTCCCATGCCAAGCCCGGGGCCGAGCTGCTCTACGCTGGCAAGAAGGGCGGCGAGGCCGATGTGACCCCTCAGGAGGAGATCGGCCGTCTGTTGATCGAAAAGGCCTTGGCCGGAAAGGTGGTGGCGCGCCTGAAGGGCGGCGACCCGTTCATCTTTGGGCGAGGGGGGGAAGAGGGCCTGGAGCTGTTCCAGGCCGGGATTCCCTTCGAAGTCGTGCCGGGGGTGACCTCGGCGATTGCCGTGCCGGCGTATGCCGGCATTCCGCTCACACATCGCAATTATGCCTCAACGGTCGCGTTCCTGACGGGTCACGAGGACCCATTGAAGGACAGCTCCGCGATCGCTTGGGACAAGGTTGCGACCGGCATTGGGACCTTGGTGTTCTTGATGGGTGTTGGCCATCTGCCGAGTATCGTTGAGAAGCTGATCAAGCATGGCCGGCCCAGCGAGACACCCGCCGCCGTGATTCAGTGGGGCACCAAGCCCGAGCAGCAGACAGTGACCGGGACACTCGACACCATCGTAGCCCTCGCCGAGGCGCGGGGGTTGGGGCCTCCAGCGATCCTTGTTGTCGGCGATGTCGTGCGGCTTCGAGAGCAGTTGGCGTGGTTCGAGCGGCGGCCGTTATTCGGGAAGCGGATCCTGGTCACCAGGGCACGCGAGCAGGCGGAGGGCTTCGCTGAACTGCTGGAAGCGGAGGGTGCGGAGGTGGTGCAGTTTCCCCTCATCACGTTCGCGCCGCCCCACACCTGGAAACCGCTTGACCAAGCTATCGAGCAGCTTGAGACCTACCGTTGGGTCATCTTCACCAGTGCAAACGGGGTGGACGCGTTCTTCCTCCGCTTGCGGGCGCTCCGGCAAGACGCCAGGCTCCTGGGAGCAGCCAAGATCTGCGCCATCGGCCCGGCGACGGCAGAAGCCCTGGAGAAACACTCGATTATTCCCGACGCTGTCACAAGGGAGTTCCGAGCAGAGGGGATCATCAAGGCGTTCTTGCACCACGATCTTCAGGGCGCTAAAATACTCTTGCCTAGGGCCGAGGTT
>JBGQIR010000117.1:0-6251 GCA_041498535.1 Methylomirabilis sp. (SeqCode) | reverse complement strand
CTGGGGGTACATGAGGCCGTCATAAGGTGATGCGGGTTGTTCTCTGCGCTTCACGCCTTGCGTCCCACCCATTTACGGTTACGACACAACATGATGAAACAGCGCCTAATGCCGTTCCAATTATTTACGCCGACACAGTGAGGCTTCGGCGAACGAGACGTATATGCTGCATACCTCTGTGTCAAGCCGCGGCAAGTTGGAACGGCACTAACCCTCGTTCGGACTCCTCCCCATATGGATCGGCGGAGAGCAGATCATGAGAAGCTGAGCCTCTGCCTCGCCCGCATTTTCCCAATAGTGCCGAAGGGAGCTCTTGAAACGGAGACTGTCCCCACGCCGCAGGAGGTACGTCTCGTCTCTGATGGTGAACCTCACCTTTCCCTTGACGCAGAGTTGAAGCTCCTCCCCATGATGGCGAAACTCCCGCTCCTTCATTTTTGCGCCCTTAGGAATAGTCAGCAGAATGGCGCTGAACGCTTCGTTGGGCAGCCCATCGGCTAACAACTGGATGCTGATCCTGAGGTCGGGGACCAGGACGGTCCGCCGCTTCTCTTGTGGAAGGTGGACGACATCTCTCGCTTCCATATGCTCGTCCAGGAGCGATTGGAGGGTCGTTCCCAGGCCCTTCGTGATCTTGAGGACGGTCCCAAGGGTCGGCGAGATAAGATTCTGCTCGATCTTCTGGATCGCGCTGGGGGAGACCCCGACCTTGTCGCTGAGCCGGCGCAGGGAGAGTCCCCGCTGCTGCCGAAGCTCCCGGATTTTCCTCCCCACATTGATGACAAGCTGTTCGACCATGCTGTTCTCTTTACGATACAATATATACTTTATTATACAGATGTCAAGCTGGAAGCCGGGGCGCAGACGAGCCTGGTCATGCCGCTCGGTAAGTGACCTTCATGCTCCCTCGGTTGCGCTTTTTCGCATGCTGTCCATTGCGAAGACACCAACTCCTGTTGACAGCGGGATCACGAACATTTATAGTCGCCACCTGACGATGCCGGAGCGCATCGGGGCCAAAGCTTCGAGATGGTAGATCCCCAATTGGTCTGGAGCAGTGGATATATGGAGGGCCCGGAATGAATTTGCAGGCAGAGCTCGTAGGCAAGACCGCCTACCCCGGGTATGTCTATGCGAACGCTCCACGGAACGTCTATTGGGAGATGACCATTGCCTGTGATTTAGCTTGTCAGCACTGTCGGGCGGATGCCATTCCCCACCGGGATCCCTTGGAGCTCACCACCGAAGAGGGAAAAGCTCTGATGCGGGATGTCAAGGAGATGGGCAGCATGTTGATCCTCACGGGTGGGGATCCCATGAAGCGGCAGGATCTCTTCGAGCTCATCGCCTACGCGCGCGAGATAGGACTGCCCCGTGGAATTACGCCCAGCACCACACCCGCCTTGACCAGGGACGCCATCCGCCGATTCGCAGAGCTGGGAGTGGCCACCATGGGAATCAGCTTGGAAGGACCCCGTCCAGAGGTTCACGACGCCTTTCGGGGAGTACCCGGAACGTTTGAACGCTCGATGGAAGCCCTGCAATGGGCTGGAGAATTTCACATCCCCGTGCAGGTGAATACCACCGTGACTCGCCAAACGGCTCCCCACCTTCCCTCCCTGTATCGTCTCCTTCGAGAAGAGGCCTCCCCTGCCGTTCGCCGATGGAGTCTGTTTCTGCTTGTCCCAGTGGGTCGAGGCACCGGACTGGAACTTCCTTCCGCGAATGAGGTGGAGGAGCTGTTCGCCTGGGTCTACTCCATTTCCCAGGAGGCCCCCTTCAATGTGAGCACAGTGGAAGCGCCTCACTACCGAAGGTACTGGATTCAGCGCAAGCTTCAGGAGGGAATGTCACTCGAGGAGATCCAGAAACTTGGGATGAAAATGGGTTTCGGGATCCGAGACGGGAACGGGGTGATCTTTGTGTCACATAGAGGCGAGGTGTACCCGGCGGGCTTTCTCCCCTATCCGTTTCTCGGGAGCCTGAGAACGCAGCCTCTCTCCAGCATCTACCGGAACTCGCCCTTCTTGCTGGAGCTCCGCGACATGGATCGTGTGAAGGGGAAATGCGGGCGCTGTGAGTTCCGGTGGGTCTGTGGCGGATCCAGAGCCCGGGCCTACGGGATCACCGCAGATCCGATGGAATCTGATCCTTTCTGTGCCTATGAACCCCACCAGTAGCCTAGATACAGGGATGAAGATGGACACCGGACAGGCCATGCCACGGGTTTCCCCTGACTCGCGTTTCTCGACTCCCAGCTTACGGCCAGCCGCGCACCAGTATCACTCCCAATCCGATCACGATCAACCCTAAGAGGATGTTCAGCCGCCCAAGCCACGAGGCCTGGCGCCTCAGTCGCCTCGCGCTGGGCGAGGTGGCGTCCTCCCGTCCTAAAACCGAAGCCCGTGGGCCGATGAGGAAATCGTGCAGGGCGCTGATCAAGATGATCACGGCAACCAGTAAGAGCTTGATACCCAAGGCCCTTCCGAAGGGCCCCACAAAGATTCTCCCGGTCGCCACATCCGTCCAGCCAAAGCCTCGATAGCCCACGTGAAGGGTCCCGCTCACGAGGAGCAGGCTCAAGCACAACCACCCCACCCATCGAAACCGCATCCCAGTCGCACGAATGAGGGCGGCAGCATTGCCCAGGTATTCCGGCCGCCGCAGCACAGGCATCAGCACTAGGGTGAGGAACACCATTCCGCCGATCCATATCACAGCAGCCAGGATATGCAGCCAGACCAACACAAGGTACGCGGTGTGCATGTCCTCCCCGCTCCACCTCTGCCATGAATCGAATTACAGGGCAAGTCTTACCCACACCGGGGATGATTTCCTTAGAGTATACACCTGTCAAGTTGAAAACTGCGGCACAAACTAACCTCGCTCTGTGCACTGCGCGAGTGATTTCGATGCCCTCTTGGATGCATTTCTATGCGGTTTCCGATGCAGTCGACCATGCACTTCGCGGCTTCCAGCCGCGCCGGGAGCCCCTTGTCCATGGGAATACGATCAACAGCATTTTACATATCTACGCAAATTTTTTTCTTGACAGCGCTCCAGTGATTGAGGTAATAGGACTTAACCGATCATTAAGATCATTCCACTCTGTTTGGAGCTGCTACCGATGAAGCTGAGCCGCGAGAGCGAGTACGGGATCCAGGGGTTGATCCACCTGGCCCAACAACCGGCCGGAACGGTAATGCAGCTTGCCGCAATCGCCGAAGGCCAGGGCCTCCCCCAGAGTTTCCTCGCCAAGATCTTCCAGAAATTCACCCAATATGGCCTGGTCCGCTCGTTCCGTGGCGCCACTCGAGGCTACACGCTGGGCAGGCCGGCGGGCGATATCACCTTGAAGGAAGTACTGGAGGTAATCGAGGGTCCAGGCCTTTTCGAGCGCTGCATCTTCTGGAGTCATCGCTGCGCCGAGGACAATCCCTGTATCCTCCATGAGGGGTGGAAACAGATCAAGCCAAAGCTGACCGCGATGATGGAGGTGACCACCCTCCAGGACCTTGTGCGCCGGGCCGCCACTGCGCGAAGACACAAGCGTGGCCGCTAATTTTTTTCCCGATTTAACGGAGTAAAATTGTCTCTTGACTCGTTTAGCTGTGACATTTTTGAAATTCCTGGGGCGGCGGAGCCCCAACCCTCTGTTCTTTGGTTTTGAGAGGTTGCGGATCACGACTCCCCTTGGAGGACTTGATGTCCCATCATCGAGCCTTGCCTGGACCCCAAACCTGTTCCTCTTTCAGAGCGAGAAGCCCAGTAAAATTAATAGGTTGAGAAGGTGTTCGCCGGTGCCCACGGCTCCGGATCGTCCTGGCCCGGCTCTTGCGAGTCTTCATAGCCACTGTCGATAGCTCCCGAAGCCATGAGGTGCACCGAGCGATGGAAATCCAATACGATCCGCTCTTGACCGAGGCGGTCGTCCTGCAGGAGATCTCTCGCCGCCAGGACGCCGGCGACCCCGGGCTGTTCCGTGAGTATCACATCGCCGCCGATCCCCTGTACCATCGCCGTCCCGACGCGCGGGAAGCTGCCTTCCAGGGGCTCCACGAGCAGTTCTTCACCAAGCTCGGGTTTGCGGAGAGCGTGCAGCGGCCACTCCGAGACTTCCCCCGTATCGGGGAGCAGGCGGCGGAGCTTCTGGTGGCCCTCGCGGCCTCTTCTGCCGAAGAGGGGGCCGACCTATCACTCGGGCAGGCAAGCGACAACGATCATTCGATCAAACGGATCGGGGTCCGATTGCGGGCCGATCGCTTCCTCGATCTCCCTGCCCTGCACCGCTACCTCCGACACGAACTGCTCCACGTCGTTGACCTCCTCGATCCGGGCTTCGGGTATGAGGGGGAAATCCGCCTGGCCGTTGCCTCGCCCGCGGAGGAGAATATCATCCGGAACCGGTACCGGCTGCTCTGGTGCCTCTCCATCGACGCGAGACTAGAGAGCGCAGGTGGAGAGCCTCTGGCCGACAGGGACTCGCACCGCAGGGACTTCGATGCGCAGTACCGGAAGTTCTCGCCGACGCTCAGGGAGGCGATCTTCGAGCGGCTCTGGCGGCCAGAGCCGCTCTCTCATTCCTTACTCCTCCAGATGGCGACTGGCAGTCAGGCGCTGCTTCGTCTGGCGGGCGATGGCGGCCAAACAGGCTCAGAGACCCCGCGCCCTGCTCCACTGCCGGGGTCACCGTGCCCCCTCTGTCGTTTCCCCAGTTACCACTTCGTCGAAGACCACACTATCCTGGACCGCGCTCTCGTGACCGAGATTCAGCAGGACTTCCCTCACTGGAGGATAGACGACGGCCTCTGCGAGCGCTGCCTGGAAGGCTACGCCCTCCGGGTTGGCCGTTGGTGAGAACCTGAGGCAGAAGGAGGCTCGAACATGGCTTTAACCCGACGACAGTTCCTGCAGGCGACCACCGCGGCTGGGGTCTTTACCCTCGCCGACCGAGGACTTGGTCTAAGTCTGCTCCAACCAGCAGTGGAGGTTGGCAACCCACTCGAGAGCTATCCGGACCGGAACTGGGAGCGGATCTACCGCAACCAGTACAAATACGACAGCACCTTCGCCTTCGTCTGCTCTCCCAACGACACCCACGCCTGCCGGTTACGCGCCTTCGTCAAGAACGGCGTGATCCTCAGGCTCGAGCAAAACTACGACGTGGACCGATACAGCGATCTGTACGGGAACAAGGCGACGGTCGCCTGGAATCCCCGGGGCTGTCCTAAGGGATACACGCTCGCGCGGCGGATCTACGGTCCTTACCGCCTGAAATATCCGATCGTCCGCAAGGGCTGGAAGCAGTGGGCCGACGACGGGTTCCCCGAACTTGATGCAGTGAACCTGAACAAGTACAAGTTCGATTCGCGTGGCCAGGACGAATTCGTCAAGGTTGCCTGGGATGAGGTGTTCACCTACGTCGCCAGGGGGATGATCCACATCGCGAACAAGTACAGCGGCGAGGAAGGGGCCCAGCGGCTCAAGGCGCAGGGATATGCCCCCGAAATGATCGAGGAGATGCACGGTGCCGGCACGCGGACGATGAAGCTCCGGGGTGGAATGGGCCTGACCGGGGTGATCGGGAAGTACGGCGCCTATCGCCTGGCCAACTCCCTGGCCCTCCTGGACGCTACTGTTCGGGGCGTCGGCCCGGATAAGGCCCTGGGGGGTCGCCTCTGGTCCAACTACACCTGGCACGGGGATCAGGCTCCGGGGCAACCATTCGTCCATGGCCTGCAGGCCTCCGAAGTGGACTTGAACGATCTCCGGTTTTCAAAGCTGCACATTCAGTGCGGGAAGAATCTGGTCGAAAACAAGATGCCAGAGTCGCACTTCTTCAACGAGTTGATGGAGCGCGGCGCAAGGATCGTGACCATCGCCCCCGAATACAACCCGCCCGCGCCCAAGTCCGACTACTGGATCCCGATCCGCCCCCAGACCGATGCCGCCCTCTTCCTGGGGCTAACGAAGATTCTCATCGACGAGAAGAAATACGATGAAGGATTCGTCAAGCAATTCACCGACCTGCCGTTGCTGGTCCGGACCGACACGCTCACGCGACTAAAGACAGCCGAGATCTTCCCCAATTACAGGAATCAGGATATCAGCCAAAAAACGAGCGTCAAAGTCCACGACCTGACACGGAAGCAACGAGAACAGTTGGGCGATTTCGTGATCTGGAACCTGAAAACCGGCGGCCCTCAGGCCATCACCCGAGACGATGTGGGGAAGCACCTGACCGAAAAGGG
>JBGQIR010000116.1:0-6260 GCA_041498535.1 Methylomirabilis sp. (SeqCode) | reverse complement strand
TCACTCTAGGGTCTAGGGTATAGGGGAGGGTGAATGCTTTATCACTTCTCTACCCTGAACCCTAGACCCTATCCCCTGCGTTACAGAGCTGGAGCCAGCCGGGCCTTCGAGATAAGCGCATGAGGGATGAGGACGACACTGCCATCCTCTCGCTCCAGCATGATCCGCCCCCCCTCGAAGCCCTTCAGGATGCCGAGAAACCGCCGCTGCCCCCCGATGGCCTGCGAGGTGCTGACCCTGGCGCGTTGGCCAACGAAACGGATGAAGTCAGCCTCCTTGCTCAGTGGGCGGTTCAGGCCCGGAGAAGAGACCTCGAGCGAATAGGGGTGGTCGATGAGATTCTCTACGTCGAGAAGGTCACCCAACTCTTCGCTCACCCGCTGGCAGTCGCCCAAGGTTATGCCGCCACTCTTATCGAGGTAGAGGCGCAGAATCCATCCACCCGCTTCGCGGCGGAATTCTCCGTCTACAAGTTCCAGCCCCAACTCCTGGAGGAGCGGGAAGGCGATCGACTTTACTCGTTCCACAACCACGGCGCTCATGGTCCACGATCCCGCATAAAACAAAGAGCGGGCATTCAATGCCCACTCTTGTAGTAAATTTAACACATTGCCCCTGACCATGCAAGGGAAAACGGGGAAGATCGGAGAGGGGTCGCTTACTCCTCCTTCTCTGCTTTCGATTCGGCGATGACTCGCTCCTTCAAATGTGGCGGAACCTCATCGTAGTGAGAGAACTCCATGGTGTAGTCCCCTCGGTCTCCGGTGATGGCCTTGAGCTGAGTGGCGTACTCCAGCATCTCGGCCAAGGGGACATGAGCTCTGATCACCTGGGCCTTCCCCCTGGCCTCGACGCCGAGGACACGCCCCCGCTTGCTATTCAGGTCGCCGATCACATCGCCCATGCAGTCATCGGGGACCGCAATTTCGGCCGTCATGATCGGCTCCAGCAGACCGGGGCTTGCCTGCAGGACGCCCTTCTTAAACGCCAGAGAGCCGGCGATCTTGAAGGCCATTTCCGACGAGTCCACGGTATGGTAGGAGCCGTCGTAGAGGATGACCTTCACATCCACTACAGGATACCCCGCAAGAGACCCTTCCTCCATCGCCTCGATAATCCCCTTCTCCACCGCAGCGATGTACTGCCTGGGGATGACGCCCCCAACGATCTGGTTCACGAATTCATACCCCCCACCCCGAGGGAGTGGCTCGAGCTTGATCCAGCAATCGCCATACTGTCCACGGCCCCCGCTCTGCTTCTTGTGCCTGCCCTGAACCTCGGTCCGTCCGTGGATCGTTTCCTTGTATGGGACGCGGGGCGTCTTCATCTGGACCTCAAGCCCGAACTTGCGCTTGAGGCGATCGATCGCGATCTCCAGGTGCGCCTTCCCCATCCCGGCTAGGATGATCTCCTTGGTCTGGAGATCGCGTCGAATGTGAAGGGAGGGGTCCTCCTCCCGGAGCCGCTGCAGCCCCCCGCTCAGTTTCTCTTCGTCCCCTTTTGCCTTCGGCACGATGGCATACTCGATAATGGGGCTTGGGATCTCAACGGGTTCCAGGCGGATCGGGCTCCGTTCGTCGCAGAGGGTATCACCTGTCCCTGTCTCTTTTAACTTCACCACGGCCCCGAGATCTCCAGGGCCAATGGCTGGGACTGGCATCTGGCTCTTGCCCCTGAGGAATACCAGTTGACCAATCCTTTCCTTGCATCCTTTGTTGGTATTGTAGACTGTGGAGTCAGATGAGAGCAGGCCAGAGTAGACGCGGAACAGCGTGATCTTCCCGGCGTACGGATCGGCTACTGTCTTGAATACCAAGGCGGACAATGGGGCATCCTCTGTGCTGTCCCGGACAATCCGCTCCCCGTTCCTCGGATCGATTCCCTCGACCGCTGGCCGATCTGCAGGGGATGGCAAGACTTCAGTGAGAAGATCTAGGAGGGGCTGCGCCCCGATATTCTTGAGGGCCGAACCGCAGAGGACCGGAACGAGTTTCCCCCCCAAGACCCCTCGCCTTAACCCGACCTTCAACTCTTCGGCCGAGAGGGTGCCCATTTCCAGATACTTTTCCAGCAGCTTATCGTCGCTTTCCGCAACCGCCTCCATCAGCTTCGCCTGCAGCTCCACCGCTCTCGGCTTCAGCTCGGCCGGAATCTCCGCCTCGGAAAACTTCCCCGTGATGCCGCTCTGGTAGATCACGGCTTTCATTCGCAGGAGATCGACCACACCCTGGAATGACGCCTGGGCTCCTATCGGAAACTGTACCGGTGTCGCGACCGAACAGAGGTTTTTCCGAACGTCTTCCAGGACCCGGAAGAAGTCCGCCCGCTCCTGATCCATCTTGTTGATGAAGATCATCCTGGGGATGCCCCTTGCTTCGGCGTACGTCCAGACCTTCTCCGTCTGCACCTTCACGCCAGAGACGCCGCTGACCACCACAAGGGCAGAGTCAAGCACCCTCAGGCAACTCCGCGTGTCGGTCAAGAAGATGGAGGCTCCAGGGGTATCAACCAGGTTGAGCTTGTATCCCTTCCACTCGCAGAACGCGAGGGCAGAACTGACGCTCATCTTCCGCTTGATCTCGTCCTCGTCGAAATCGGTGACGGTTGTCCCATCATCGACCTTCCCGAGGCGGGACGTGGAGCCTGCATCGAAGAGCAAGGCCTCGGTCAGGGTGGTTTTGCCCGCGCCTCCATGAGCCACAATGGCAACGTTTCGGATCTTAGCGATCTCCGCCCTGCTCACGACCCTTCCCCCTCATTGCGGAGTCCAGCTTCCCCGTATTAAGGCCCTTTTCCTAACACACGGGCCGCACCATTGTAAAGGGAAATCCCGCCTGCGTAAAAGAGCGATGCCCTTCCCGAACGGCTCGAGAAGGGCATCCTTTTATCTCATCATGCAGGATGGGCGGTCTTCAAGGTCGGGCTGCTCTCTCGGCCTCGCCCGCTTGAGCCGCCAGCGGTTCGGCCGGCCTTTGCCCCGCGGCCGGCCCCTTGTGTTGACGGCGGCCGCGCCGTTTGGCTGGCTTCGCCAAGGGCTCGGGGGCGGCGCCAGAGCCCACCAGCTCGATGGCCGCAAGCGGTGCGCCGTCGCCCATTCTGTAGTCCAACTTTGTAATCCTCGTGTAGCCACCGTTTCGATCTTTGTACCGGCCTCCGATGGACTCGAACAACTTTTTCAACACCTTCTCGTCGTTGATAACTTCCGCCGCCTGCCGACGCGCATGGAGATCCTCTCGCTTCGCCAGCGTGATAACCTTTTCTGCCAGCTTGCGCAGTTCCTTGGCCTTGGCTTCGGTTGTCACGATCTTTTCGTAATGGAAAAGTGACGTCAGAAGGTTCCGGAGGAGCATCTCGCGGTGAGCCGTTGTCCGGCCGAGCTTTCTCCCCGCTTTCCTATGCCGCATGACTCACGCTCCCGCCGGGCTCTGAGGCCCGGCAAGCCCCGGCCGCAGTTCAGGCCTTGGAGGCCTTCTCGCCACGCTTGCCGGCAAGCTCGCCGATGGGGAACCCCTCAAGCTTCATCCCCAACGTCAACCCCATGCCAGTAAGGATTTCCTTGATCTCGTTTAGAGACTTCCGACCAAAGTTCTTTGTCTTCAACATCTCGGCTTCGGTCTTCTGGACGAGCTCGTAAATATACCGAATGCTGGAGTTCTTCAAGCAATTGGCCGACCGCACCGAGAGCTCCAGTTCATCGACGCTTCGGTTCAGGTGCTCCAGCAACTGCTCCCTCTCCTCGTCGACGGCCACGCCCTCTCCTTCAGGCTCCTCCTCGAAGTTGATGAAAATGCTCAAGTGGTCCTTGAGGATTTTCGCAGCATAGGCGATGGCGTCTTGGGGTAGAACGCTCCCGTCAGTCCAGACCTCCAGGGTGAGTTTGTTGTAGTCCGTGGCCTGGCCGACGCGGGTGTCCTCGACCAAGAAATTCACCTTGCGAATCGGTGAGAAGATGGAGTCGATGGCGATCGCGTCAACGGGTTGACCGTCCCTCTTGTTTCGGTCGGCGGGGACGTAGCCCCGCCCATGGCGAACCTCCATCTCCATCTCAAGCTTGCCATCCTTATCCAGCGTCGCAAGGTGCAGCTCAGGGTTCAGGATCTCCACATCGGGATCCGGTGTGATGTGCGCGGCTCGAATCTCCCCCTCTGAAGAAGCCTTTAGGTAGATGGTCTTGGGATGTTCCACGTTGAGCTTGACCCGAAGCCCCTTAATGTTCAGGATGATATCGGTCACATCTTCTTTCACCCCGGGGATGGTGGAGAACTCATGGAGGGCCCCGGAGACCCGGACCGAGGTAACCGCTGCCCCCTCGATCGCGGAAAGGAGGATGCGCCGAAGCGCATTACCGATTGTCAATCCGAAACCGCGTTCGAAGGGCTCCGCAAAAAACTTCCCGTATGTGCTGGTCAGCGTTTCCAACTCACATTCCAGCCGCTTTGGCTTCTGGAAGCCCTTAAACTTCTGAATCATCAGAACCTCCCACGCCCGCCATTACTTGGAGTAGAGCGCAACGATCAACTGTTCCTCTACGGGGATGGCTATCTCCTCCCGAGTCGGGGTCGATCGGACAGTCCCTTTCAGGTTAGCCGCATCCAACTCCAGCCAGCTCGGCAACGGTCGCTTCTTGGCCCCTTCGAGAGCTGCCTTGATTGCCACCATCTCCCGACTCTTGGGTCGCACCTCGATGGTCTCGCCTGGGCGGAGCCTATAGGACGGAATGTCCGTCTTGCGTGCGTTCACGAGAAAGTGACCGTGGCTGATCAACATCCTCGCCTGCGCCCGGGAGGCGGCGAAGCCGAGACGATGGACAACGCTATCCAGCCGCTGCTCCAGGATCCGTATCAGGTTTTCCCCACTCATCCCCTTTTGCTGCTCGGCCAGGCGAAAGTATTTTCGGAACTGTCTTTCCAGAACTCCATAGATCCGGCGCGTCTTCTGCTTCTCGCGAAGCTGCTTGCAGTAATCCGAGAGTTTCGTCCGTCGCTGGCCGTGCTGGCCGGGGGCGTAGTTCCGCTTCTCAATTGCGCATTTGACAGAAAAGCACCGATCCCCTTTCAGAAACAGCTTCATCCCCTCCCGCCTGCAGAGCTTGCAGACGGGATCCCGATACCTAGCCACGAAACCCTCCCTGGAGGGTGGTCCTGCCCCCCGCCTCATGCGCGCGCCGGCGAACGCCGCCCCGAACGGCCCTCTCCTCAACGAAGGAACAGTTCGGCAGCCAGAGCGATTGTCTCATACTCGTCTCCGCTTGGGCGGCCGACAACCGTTATGGGGAATCGGCGTCACGTCTTTAATGACGGCGATTTCGAGGCCTGCCGCCTGCAAGGCCCGGATGGCAGCCTCACGGCCGGCTCCTGGTCCCTTGACATACACTTTGACTTCTTTCATACCGTAGCCCATTGCCTTCTGGGCAGCCTTCTCCGCCGCCATCTGCGCGGCAAATGGGGTGCTCTTCCGCGAACCCTTAAACCCCACGGAGCCCGCACTGGCCCAGGCTATAGAGTTGCCTGCTGCATCAGTGATGGTGACGATGGTATTGTTAAATGTCGCTTGGACGCAGGCGATCCCGTGAGCGATATTCTTGTGCTCCTTCTTGCCTCCTGCACGTCCTACCGGACGCCTCGGTGTCACTTCCTCCGCCATTCTCCCTCCGTCGAGTAAGTCACTCGTTGAAACGCAAGTCACACAGAGCGAACACTGGAAATCGGGCCGGACGAGACGGCTCGACCGGGTGACTCAATGGGGCATATCCGATCAGGTCTTCTTACTCTTCATGCCAACCGTCCGGCGAGGCCCCTTGCGCGTTCTCGCATTGGTGCTGGTCCGCTGGCCACGAACCGGGAGCCCACGGCGATGCCTCAGACCGCGATAGGTTCCGATATCCATGAGCCGCTTGATGTTCATGGACACCTCACGCTTGAGGTCCCCTTCAATCTTGTAGTTCCCCTCGATGGTTCGCCGAAGCTTCGTGATCTCTTCCTCGGTGAGGTCCTTGACGCGGACGTCCGGGCTGACCCCGGAGTCCCTCAAGATCTTGCGCGAAGAGGAATCACCAATGCCGTAGATATACGTCAGCGCTACCTCGAGGCGTTTTTCTCTTGGAAGGTCTGTGCCGGCGATGCGTGCCATTGTTCCCCCGTTGTTAGTTCAGAGTTCGTCGTTCGTAGTTCAGCGTTCGTAGTTCAGAGCTCATAGATGAGACCCCTCTGTCTGTGAACTCTGAACCCTGAACTCTTAACTCCTTAGCCTTGCCGCTGCTT
>JBGQIR010000115.1:0-6286 GCA_041498535.1 Methylomirabilis sp. (SeqCode) | reverse complement strand
GGGGTCTCTGGAAACCGGCATGGGCGAGAAGGAAGATGGTCACGGCGCCGAGGGCAAGCTCTCCCTTGACCAACTGCTGACAGACCCCGAACAGGCCGCCCAGTTTGTCAAGGCGACCAAGGTGGACGCGCTCGCGATTGCTATCGGCACCAGCCACGGCGCGTATAAATTCTCCCAGAAGCCAAAGGGCGATGTCCTCGTCATGAAGCGGGTCAAGGAGATTCATGCGCGCATTCCCGACACCCACCTGGTCATGCACGGCTCCTCCAGCGTCCCACAGGAATGGCTCGAGATCATCAGAGAGTTCGGCGGGGAGATCAAGCACACTTTCGGGGTCCCGGTTGAAGAGATCCAGCTTGGCATCAAGCATGGGGTGAGGAAGGTCAACATCGACACCGATCTTCGCTTGGCCATGACCGGCGCCGTCCGGCGGGATCTGGCGAAGAACAGGAGCAATTTCGACCCGCGGAAGTTCTTGACGGCGGCGACCAAGGCCACCAAACAGATCTGTAAGGACCGCTATGAGCAGTTCGGGAGTGCGGGCATGGCCAGCAAGATCCGGCCGGTGACCCTGGAGGAGATGGCTCGTCGCTACGCCAAGAGGGAGCTTGATCCCCGCATCAACTAACCGAACCCCGGGTGAGCGGGAAGTGCCAATCCGTGACCAGATATAAGATCGCGCCATCGATCCTGTCCGCCGACTTCGCCAGGTTGGGCGAAGAGGTCCGGGCCGTGGATGCGGCCGGGGCCGATTACATCCACGTCGATGTGATGGACAACCACTTCGTGCCCAATCTCACCATCGGGCCGACGGTGGTAGCCGCCATCAAGCCCCACACCAAAAAACCGCTTGACGTCCATCTGATGATCGAGCCCGTGGATGCTATCATTCCAGAGTTTGCGAAGAGTGGGGCCGACATCATCACCTTTCATCCTGAGGCGACCCGCCACCTGGATCGCACCATCCAGCTCATCAAGAGCCTCGGCTGCAGGGCGGGGTTGTCCCTCAATCCGGCAACTCCCATCAACTGGCTGGATCACGTGCTGGACAAGCTGGATCTGGTGCTGGTGATGAGCGTGAACCCAGGGTTTGGCGGCCAGAGCTTCATCGAATACGTGTTGCCGAAAATCGCTGCCATCCGCAGCCGCATAGATGCCACTGCAAAGGCCATTGACTTGGAGGTGGACGGCGGCGTCAAAGTGGAGAACGTGCGGCGCATTGCGGATGCCGGCGCGGATACCTTCGTCGTCGGTTCCGCCATCTACGGCACCCCCAACTATGCGGAGACCTTCGCGAAATTCCGCGCTGCCCTTCGCGGCGCGGGCAGTGGTCGTTAAGGTCAACGGCGCCCTAGTTATCCAGCCCACCGCGGCTTGGCTGGCGCGCCATTCAGGATAACGCCTTCTCAGGTGTAGCCTGGGAAGGCGTTCGTGCTTCTGGTATTCCGCGCCGGAGCCCTTCGTCGAACTTGCGTATCTTCAATTGGAAGACTGCAGCGCTTCGACGAACCAGCGAGAGCAGTGAGATGAGCGATTCGGACGATTCATCTGGCCTCCAACCCATGCAGTGCACGACGACGTCAGAGGACACCGCGAAGGGGTCCACCGTGATTACGGATGTGGTCTGTCCTTACTGCGCTGATCTCTGCGATGACCTTCGCCTCACCGTCGAACGAAATCACATCGCCGCGGTGGAGGTCGAGTGTCCAGCCGGTCGGGCCTTCTTCAGGGGCTATCAGGTCGAGACCGTGATGCCCAGGGTCAGGGGTGTAGAAGCGGCGTGGGACGCAGCAGTCGAGGAGGCCGCGACGATCTTGGCTCGTGCCCGTTCCCCGCTCGTCCTGGGGCTGAGCGCCACGGCCTGCGAGGCCCAGCGCGTTGCAGTGGAGCTTGCCGAGGCAATCGGGGCCTGCGTCGATACGCCGTACGCCGCCTTCTATGGTCCGCGGGCTCTGGCGATGCAACAGGTCGGGGAAGCAAGCTGCACGCTGGGAGAAATCAAGAACCGGGCTGATCTGGTCGTCGTGTGGGGGGCAGACCCAATGGTGACGCATCCCCGCCACCTGTCGCGCTATGCGCTCGATCCAAGCGGCCTCTTTGTGCCAAATGGACGGCAGGATCGGAAGCTGATTGTAGTGGATAATCACCGGACCCTGACGGCCGAGGCTGCCGACCTATTCCTCGAAGTGGCTGTGGATCAAGAGTATGAGGTCTTGGGGGTCCTGAGGGCTCGACTGAGGAAACGGTCCCTCACCATTGAGAAGGTTGGTGGGCGTCCTCTGAAAGAGTGGGAGGCCCTGTTGGAGCGGATGGTGGGCTGCCGGTATGGGGTCATCTTCTACGGGACCGGCCTTACCATGTCGCGTGGTGGGGTGGAGAGTGTGGCGCAGCTCTTACACCTCGTGAACGACTTGAACGCCTACACGCGATTCTCCGTCATGGCAATGCGTGGACCGCTCGGATTCGGGAACGTCGGAGGGTCCTACAAAGTGCTCTGCTGGCAAAGCGGGTATCCTTTCGCCATCAGCTTCGCCCGCGGGTACCCACGATACAACCCCGGAGAGTTCTCCGCATCCGAGATGCTTGCGCGACAGGAGGTCGATGCCGCCCTGGTCGTGGGGGCAGATCCATTGGAATATCTGCCCCCAGTGACGGCCGCGATCCTCAAACGCCTCCCCACCGTCGTCTTGGCGCCACGACTCAACACCACAGCCAAGGCGGCGACCGTCTTCTTTCCCACGGCGACGTATGGGGTGAGCGCGCCAGGCACGATGTTCCGGGTGGACAGGATTCCAGTACGGGCCAGGCAAGTGGTGGAATCCCCTCTTCCCACTGACGCGGAGGTTCTGGAGCGGCTCCTCTCCAAGCTTCGGACACTACAGCGCTAACCTGCCTCCGCGTGCCCGACCCCGGGGATGGAGGGGCTACTTGTCGGCCGAGTCAGGCGGGCGCGGGGCGAGAGGCCTGACGCGGGGCGGCGGGCCGCGTTGGCGCCTGCTCTGGAGACATCTTGATCTCGAGCCACCGGCTCAGGCGGGACATGCTGTAGGTGCAGATCCAGTAGACCACGGCGATGAAGAGGTACACCTCGAAGGGGCGGATCTCACGCTGGCTGACCGTCTGGGCCGCCTTGGTCAGATCCATCATCCCGATGATCGAGGCCAGGGAGGTGTCCTTGAAGAGCACGATGAACTGCGTGACCAGCGAAGGGATCATGTTGCGGATGGCCTGGGGAAGGATGACATGGACCATCCTCTGCACCCCGAGCAGACCTTGATAGCTTTCTTTCATCACACTGTCAGGAAACAGTCGCGGAGGCAGGAATCGGCCAACCGTCTGGGCTAGAGGAGACACTTCTTAAGTCGCGCTGCCTCGCGCTGTGTAATACGGGATTGCTAGCCTGGAATGATCAAACTGCGGATAAAAAAATCCCCTGGCCTCGGCCAGAAGCCAGGGGACGGAGACTGATATTTACCCAGCGCCCGCACCGCGGGGCCCTATACCTTTCAGGTCGATCCTCGCTTACGCGCGACCAGGTATGCCACGACCCCAACCAGGAAGATTCCACCGAGCCACGATAGCAGGTTTTCCATGACGATCTCCTACGCCGCAGCCTTCTTGGTGTAGTTCAGCATGCCACCAGCCAGGAGGATATCCACCTCACGACGGGTGAGGTCATGCCGGACCCTGAACTCCGTCCCCTTGGCCAGATTCTTGACGACGAGCTGCTGGCCCCCTCGAATCTGCTCCGCAACCCGCTCGATCCGAAGCTGGTCCCCCTGGCCGATGGCATCGTAGTCCTTCTCATCCACGAAGATCAGGGGGAGGATCCCGAAGTTGATCAGGTTGGCGCGGTGGATGCGGGCGAACGACTTGACGATGGCCCCCTTGAGGCCGAGATACATCGGCGCGAGCGCCGCATGCTCCCGGCTGGAGCCCTGGCCGTAGTTGCTCCCGCCGATCACGAAACCGCCGCCCTTCTCCTTCGCGCGCTTGGCAAAGTCCGGATCGACCCTGCTGAAGGCATACTCGGAGATGGCCGGAATGTTGCTGCGCAGAGGCAAGATCTTGGAGCCGGCCGGCAGGATATGGTCGGTGGTGATATTGTCGCCCATCTTCAGGAGGACCTCCCCTTCGATGGTGGATGACAGCTCTCCCCGAATCGGGACCGGTTTGATATTGGGGCCACGGGTGATCTCGACGCGTTCAGGGTGCGGCGATGGCGGAATGATCAGGTTATCGTCCAGGATGAACCTCTCCGGGAACCCGACCGTCACCGGATCGCCCAGTCGCTTCGGATGCACGATCTCGCCAGCCAGGGCAGAGGCAGCGCAGACCTCCGGGCTCGCGAGGTAGACCTTGTCGTTGGCCGCTCCGCTCCGCCCCTCGAAGTTCCGATTGAAGCTTCGGAGCGATGCTGTCCCACTGGCCGGGACCTGTCCCATGCCGATGCAGGGACCGCAGGCCGATTCCAGGATCCGTCCACCCGCGGCGATCAGATCGGCCAGAGCGCCATTGGCCGCAATCATGGTGTACACTTGCTTGGAGCCCGGCGTCACCGTGAAGCTGAGGTCAGGGTGGACCGTCTTCCCCTTCAGCATCGTGGCGACCGTCATCAGATCACGGAACGAGGAGTTGGTGCAGCTTCCGACGCAGACCTGGGAGAGTTTCGTCCCCTCGACCTCGGAGACGGGGCACACATTGTCAGGGCTCGAAGGCCGGGCGATCATCGGCTCGAGCCTGTCCAGGTCGATCTCGAGCACCTCGTCGTAGGTGGCGTCGTGGTCCGGGCCCAACGCGACCCAACTGCTCTCCCGCCCCTGGGCCTTCAGATAGATGCGGGTCTGTTCGTCACTGGGAAAGACGGACGTGGTCGCGCCCAACTCGGCCCCCATGTTGGTGATTGTGGCCCGTTCCGGCACAGTGAGCTGCTTCACCCCTTCCCCGCCGTATTCCAGGATCTTCCCAACCCCGCCCTTGACCGTCAGCCGGCGCAACACCTCGAGAATAATATCTTTGGCCGCGACCCAGGGACGCAACCGCCCGTTCAACCTGACCAGCAAGACCTTCGGCATGGGGAGATAGAAAGGACCGCCGCCCATGGCGACGGCGACATCCAGGCCACCCGCGCCGATGGCGACCATGCCGACGCCACCGCAGGTCGGCGTGTGGCTGTCGGAGCCCAGCAATGTCTGCCCCGGCACACTGAACCGTTCCAGATGGACCTGATGACAAATCCCATTCCCCGGACGCGAGAAATAGATGCCGTACTTGGCGGCGACGCTCTGCAGGAACCGGTGGTCGTCGGCATTCTCGAAACCGGTCTGGAGCATATTGTGGTCAACGTAGCTGACGGACAGCTTGGTCTTCACCCGGGGGACGCCCATCGCCTCGAACTGCAGGTAGGCCATCGTCCCGGTCGCATCCTGGGTGAGCGTCTGATCGATCCGGATCGCGACCTCTTTCCCTGGAACCAGCTCCCCGGCAACCTTGTGTGCCTCGAAAATCTTTTGAACCAGATTCTTGCCCATAGTTCATCCCTTCATGTGATCCCTAGCATCATCGTGAAGCTCGACAAGTGAAGTTGGAGGGCAAAGGCGGCGATTACCCACAGATTCTTTTCACGATTATCGTAGTGGAAAGGGGCTACATCGTCAATGAAAAAGGCCCGGCAACGCTTGACGACAACGCCACCGGCCGCTAATTCGCCCTCGCAATCCTCGGTGAGGAGATGGCATCAGAAGGTGGCTCCTGCCACCATCGGAAGGCATGAACTATTCAGCCTGCTGGCTGGCCGCTCTGCTGCTCCCACTCCTCCTGGCATGGCGCGCAGCGCTGGGCGAAAGGCAAGGCTTTCAGGCGCGCGAGGGGAATCTCCTCGCCGCACCCGAGACAGCGGCCGTACGTCCCCGCCTTGTGTCGCCGGATCGCCGCATCGATCTGCGCCAGGAGCCGTTCCTGCTGCTGAACCATTGCCAGGTTGAGGCTTCCCTCGGGGGCCGCGCCCCACCCGTGAGAGCCGGGCGCGTCCCGCATCTGGGACTCCTCCTGCCGTTCGGCCAGCGCTCGACGTATCTGAGCAACAAGCTTCTCACGGCGTTCAGCGAGAAGGGCCAGGAGCTGCGACCCTCTGGTCCCCCACTTCGTCGCCTCAGCCTTTTGCTCCATCACCGATCTCCTTCCTTCACAGCAACGAAGCAGCGAGGATCAGTTGGAAAGCGGCAACGAACGTCCGAGCTCCTGACGGCCCTTCTGCAGCCGGCGCGCGAGGCCAGTGTATCGGTGC
>JBGQIR010000114.1:0-6313 GCA_041498535.1 Methylomirabilis sp. (SeqCode) | reverse complement strand
GCTCTAGCCGGCGGATGAGGTCCTGGTTGCTGAAGGTGTTGAGCCGGCAGAAGATCTCTCCGACCACACCGATCAGCGGGCGGGACTCTTCCAGGATCGGGATTCGCGCGAAATGACCGCATGTTTCACCGAGGCAGTCTACCAGCGCCGCCAAGTGCCGGCGGCGAGAGGGAGCGCCCCGCTCAATGACGCGGCAGAAGGCATCGAGCCCTTCCAGGTACACGCGGTCGCTAGCCCCTGGCGTGCGCTCGTAGGGACGAATCCGATGGAGAGCCTTCTGAAGGAGGTCGGAGCCCACGACCGCCCACCACGCGAGCCGCGCCAGGTCGGGACACTCTCGCCCCACAGACCGGTAAGAGTCGTCCGAGTTTGGGGCCACCACCTGGAACTCCCCCAGCCCTTCCTCCCTGAAGGCCTTCCTGAACAGCGCGATATACTGACCGAAACGACAGGGTCCGCTGGTCGTGGCGAAGAAGATCGCGGTCCGTTCCGGCGAGTAGTCTGGCCGGCGGGCGATCCTGAGAAGATCGCCCAATGTGATCCTCTGAGGAAGGCACTCGTCCCCTGCCGTGTGCCGGGCCCCCAGGGCAAGCGTGTCATCGTCAGACGGCGGAATCACCTCCGCGTCCACCCCGTGGGCGCGCCACACGGCCGCCAGAGCGCGGGCCCCGCCGTACGTCATGGGAAAGATCCAGAGCTTTTTCTCTCTGAGCGGGATCGGGACGCTCATCACCCGAGGAGCCTCTTGGATTCCAGATACGCCTCGCACCGGGTCATCATCCCGGCGTCGTTGCCGTGGCCGTCGAACTGGGTGGTGAGGAAGGGCCGCCCCACACCTGCCCCGACGAAGTGCTTGATGTAGGAATCGGGACCGCACTTGAAGTTAGTGATGTAGATCAGGTCCAACCCCGGGTGGCGCCCAGCGATCCTGGCCGCGGCGAGGATGCGTCGGCCAGAGTTCCAATACATGTTGTCGTTCAGGTCAGAGATATCCTCTCTTTCCAGCGGAAGGAAATCGAGAGGGATGACGTTGATGCCGTAGTGGTCGCGCAGCTTTCCGGGCATGTCGAGGTTAATGGCCCGGTCGTAGATGTTGTAGGAGCGGCCAAGGAGGATGATGCCCGGCTCCCCCCTCGCCGCAAGAGCCGCCAGTGCCGCCTCGCCCGCAGCCTGCACCGCGGCAGTGAAGGTGTCCTGCGCCGCGTACGCACGCTGCACCGCGCGAGCGCCGTCGCGCCGCGAGACCCCGAGCCGCCCATACAGGTCGCGCAGCGATTCGGCCACTGTTTCCCTGCCTTGGCGAAAGCGGACGGTAGGGATCAGGAGCCGGTCCCGCCACTGCTCTGCAGCCGGGACCGAGCGCAGCACGAAGGGGAGCGTCTGGTTCCAGGGGCAGAGGTGGGAGGCCGGCGTCCAAGCGGGGGCTTCGGCGTCAATGATGTTCGGCAGAAGGATCAGGTCCACTCCCCGCCCGATAAGGTCAGCCAGGTGGCCGTGAGCCACCTTCACGGGGAAACAGGGCTCGGCCACTGTCCAGTCCTGCCCGACCTGGGAGATCTGACGGTTGGTGGGCTCTGAGAGCACAACCTGACAGCCCAGGGCCTCCAGCAGGGTCCGCCAGAATGGAAAGTAGTCATAGAAGGCCATGGTCCGCGGGAGGCCCACTTTGAGGCCGCCTCCCGAGGCTGCCGACTCCCCCCAACAGAGGCGATCGCGAAGCGCCAGGAGATCCTCGATCACTGGCCGACGCTCGGTCTTCGCCCGCCGCCTGAACTTCCACGAGCACTTATCGCCCCAGTAGGTCTTCACGCCCTCCACGGTGAATTCCTGCATGTCACAGACATTGGAGCAGGCCCGGCAGATGAACTCACGGAGGCCGTACCGAACCCGGCTCAGATCGAAGCCGCGGAAACGGGAAAGACACTTCGAGCGGGTGATCGCGTCCCAGGCCAGGAGGCCCGCTCCAATAGCGCCGATCACGCCGTTATGAGGCGGCACAATGATACGCTTGCCCAGCAGCGTGGCAAAGGCCGCAGCCACCGAGTCGTTATAGGCGGTCCCCCCTTGGAAGTAGATGGCCTCGCCGATCTTCCGCCCACGCACCACCCGGTTGAGGTAATTGAGGGCCACGGAGTAGGCCAGCCCCGCCACCAAGTCGGGCACCGTGGCCCCGCGCTTAAGGAACGCGTTGACGTCCTGCTCCATGAAGACCGTGCAGCGCTCGCCCAGCCGGATCGGGGCTCGAGAGGAGAGGGCCAGGCGGGAGAACTCTCCCACGATGGCGACGCCCAACCGCTCGGCCTGCTCCTCCAGAAACGATCCCGTTCCGGCCGCGCATGCCTCGTTCATGGTGAAGTCCACCACGACGCCGTCCTCGACGCGGATGAACTTGGCGTCCTGCCCCCCGATCTCGAAGATCGTGTCCACGGCCTCCCCCGTAAGGGTCCGGGCCACATGAACAGCACCCGCCTTATGGGCGGTGATCTCGTCGGGGATCGCGTCCGCCCCGACCAGCTCCCCGATCAGTTCCCGTCCCGACCCGGTGGTGCCCACCCCCACGATCCGGATGTGATCGCCGAATTCCTCCCTGAGGTCGCGGAGTCCGGAGGTCACGACCTCTATGGGCCGCCCGTCGGTGCGCACGTAGATCTCTTTCACCAGGCGCCCGGCCTCGTCAACCAGGGCGAAATTGGTGCTCACGGAGCCGATGTCAATTCCGAGACACACCTCGACCGGGCTGCTGTCAGACGGAACCCGGTACGGCGCGATCCGGTCGCGCAGGAGAGTCACGCGATCGAGGGAGAGTGGCGGCAGCGTCGGAACGTCCGCGGGAGGCCCATCGGCGCTGAGACCTACGAGGTCCAGGCTCACGGGCGCTGGCTCGTCGCGGGCGAGCAGCGCCGCTCCCACGGCGCCGAACCAGGCATAGGCTTTGGGAACGATGAGCTCCTCGCCCAGGCCAAAGGTTTCGCGGAGCGCTCGCACCACACTGCCGTTGGCCGCCAGGCCGCCGATAAAGGCCGCCGGGCGGACGACGGGCTTGCCCTTCGAGATGGACGCCTTGAAGTTCCTGGCCACGGCGTCGGACAGGCCGCGCAAGATCTCCGGGGGCGTGGCGCCCTTCTGCTGAGCGTGGATCATGTCGGTCTTCGCGAAGACCGAGCACCGCCCGGCGATCCGGGCTGCGGAGGGCGCGCCAAGAGCGATGGCGCCGATCTCCTCTACCTGGTAACGGAGGCGGGTGGCCTGCTGATCGATGAACGACCCGGTGCCCGCCGCGCAGTCGCCGTTGGTCTCGTAGTCAAGGATCCGGCCGTCGGAATCGAGGCGGATGAACTTCGAGGTCTCCCCGCCCATCTCGAACAGGGTGCGGGCCGAGGGGCAGAGAACCATTGCAGCGCGCACGATCGCCTTGAACTCGTTCTCGGCCCGAAGACCGAGCCGGGCCAGGATCGCGCTGCCGGTCCCGGTGACCCGAACGCCGACGATGGCGCCGCAAGGGAGCCTTCCGATGAGTTCCTCGAGGAGCGCTCGTGCTGCGCCGACGGCGTTGCCCTTGAGGCGGCGGTAATGGGAGAGGACAAGCGGCAGGTCGGGCGGGCTCTCCTCCAGATAGGCGAAGCTGCCACCGAGAACCCTTAGGGCGGTGGCCGCCTCTGCGTCTCCGGCCGCAGCCACCTTCAGGCTCACGGCCCCCACGTCGATCCCGATCGTGATCTTCACTGGCACGTCCTCTAGCGATCCGCCCCATAGCGGGCGGCAATCAGCCGTTCGATGGCCTGTCGAAGGTTGGAGATCTCGCCACGGCTCCATCGCCTCTCGATCTTTCTGAGATACCCCCCAAGATCATAGTCGTTGAAGACATCCAACAGCCAGCGCGAGAAGTCCCCACGCCCCGCGTGATGTGCGAGGACCCGGTCTTCAACCGCCGCCACTGCCCGTCGGAAATCGTTCAGGCTTCCGGCCGTGGCCACCACCTCGCCATCCGGACGGCAGAAGAAGAAGCGCCGTTCGGGGGGGAGCGGAGAATCAGCGTACTTCGCTTGGTGGCGAACATGGGGCGTCTCCCGAGGGGATGGCGCAAACGTGATGGCGGTCCGGGCGTCGGTCCCCTCAGCCTGGATCAACAGGAATTCTCCGCGAGGGAGTTGCGGGAGAACGGCGATCGCTCCTCCGCCGCTTGCGAAGGATCCGCCAAGGTAGGAGCGGAGGAACGCCAGCTCCTCAGGGACCGTCGTGCGGGCCATGAGGAACACGTCCATCGCCTTCAGGACCGAGGCCCTGAGCCATCTGGGCTTATACGTCACCAGACACAAGCCCTTGTCCTCGAGTCCTATGGCCTCGTCCGCAACTCCCTCTCGGTGCAGCGAGTAGTGAGCCTCATCGAGAACAACCCAGTGCGGCAGGCCGAGGCGATGCCGCAATCGCCGGATCAGTGATAGCCCCATCCCGATGACTCTTACCTTCTTGGTGTGCAGTAAGGTCGAGAGGTCCGCCACGACGCACGCCGCCGGGTCGCGTTCAAAGTATGTCAGCGCCCGCTCCATCGAGGCCTCGTCCCGGATCTCCATCCTGGATACGCCCGGCAGCCGGGCGAGCACGTGAAAATCCCCCTCAGGATCGATCACACAGACCGCATAGCGTTGGCCACGCAAGCGCTCGATCAATCCGCCCGCCAGCCAAGATTTCCCTGAGAGCCTGTCTCCCTGAATCAGTACATTGACCCCGCGTGCGGGAATTCCCACCGGTTCCGAGGTCTCCACCGCCCAGCCGAGCGCGATCCGGTGACGGGGGGAGCGGGGAATCGGAAGGCGCCCGTCGAGGATCGGGCCGACAATGGCCTCCGCGATCCCCGCGCCGTCCTCGCCCGGGAATCTCCAGTCGGCCCTGTCCACCAGAGCTGGAACAGCGTTCTCCGGACATCCCGCCCACCCGCAGACTTCGAAGAGGTCGATGTCGTTCTCGGCGTCGCCCAGGGCCAACACGTCATGGAACGACAGGCCCAGGTCGCTGATCATCTGGCGGACTCCCGTACCCTTCGAGATCCCCGGTGGAACGAGCATGAGGGCAGCCCGGTTATAGATGAGCTCGAGGTTCACCCCCGTGGCGGCGAGCACCTCTTGCACCGCCTCCTCGTCCGTCCGTGCCACCCCGACGATGACCCGTCCCACCTGGAAGGCGATCCCCCGCCGGTCAAGCTCGGCGAGCAGTCGGGGCGAGGGTGGCGGCGCCTGGTCGCGGATCAACCCAGGCCCCGGAAAGTACAGCACCCCTCCGTTTTCCGCAACCACTGCGTCGAACAGGTCAAGCCGGTCGCACACTCGCAGCAGCTCGAAGAACGTCCGGCCGGTCACCAGGACCAGGCGCAGTCCGGCTTCGCGCGCCCGGCTTAGCGCAGCAAGCGCCTCCGCGCCGATCCGATTGTTCGACGCCAAGGTGCCGTCATAGTCACACGCCAACGCCTTGAACATCTCGAACCGCAAGTTCAAGCAAAGGTGAAATTAAGGGAAAGGACGTGGAGCAGCCGCGCAGCCTCCTCCAACCGTGTCGCAATAGCCGTCTCACCAAAGAGGAGATGAGGCTTCAGCATGGTGTCACCTGTGGCCAGAATCTGCTGCGGCGTCGCATGTTCGCCAATGATTCGATGCGGGGCAGCCTCCATTTGGGGGCAGACCGGGTCGGGCGCTTCACGGTCTGTCTCCTCCTGCAGAGGACGCTTGCCTTTGGGCCATTGAGAGATCTCCCAGTTCTGGCAGAACAGGCACCGTAAGTTGCACCCCACTGTGGCAATGGAGTAGCTCGTGCGGCCGGGTTGGAAGTGGAAGAGGGGCTTCTTTTCGATGGGGTCCAGGACGCGCGAGACGACTGTATCGTAGACGAGGGTATACAGTACGCCTCCCCGGTTGACTCTGACGCCGCAGGCGCCACGTCTGCCTTCCCTGATCTTGCAGTCATGGGGGCACAGCGTGCAGCAGACGCGGCCATCGGCCATTTTTGTGTAGAAGAGGGCTTCTTTGAGCGAGGCCATCCCGCCGGCTCCCTTGTCAGGGCCACGGCTGTCCCCGCGTCGTGGTCTGCGGCCCGCCGCAGCGAGCTGTCAAGCTTAGCTCACCGTCCGGGTGAGCTTGTTTGGAAAGACGCGGCCACCTCCAGCAGGCCCCGGCTCATCGCACGTCAGGGAGAGCCGGGCCCTGACTGAGTGCTGCTGCCGTCACTCGATTTGCGGTTCTTCCCCTCACCCCACGCTCGTGAACCGGTCCCGCAGCCGGCTCATGATCAGCGGCAGGGTGGTGTACTCCATCTCCTCCAGCGG